>JAKBCB010000370.1 GCA_021808185.1 Pseudomonadota bacterium | reverse complement strand
GTTGTTTGACGAGCGCGGGCGGGAATTCCGCCTGCGCTGGCAGGGCGAGGGCATTGCCGAGCTGTCCGAGGTGATCGACGGCACGCGCGTGAAGGTGGCCGACCGCACGGCCGCCGAAAAACTGGTGAACGTCAAGCTCTACGTGGACCGGGACCGGCTGCCGCCGCCGGACGCGGACGAGTACTACCTCGCGGATCTGGCGGGCTTGGTCGCCTTCGCGGCGGATGGGCGGGAGCTTGGGCGCGTCGATGCGGTGCACGACCACGGCGCCGGGGTGTTTCTGGAAATCGGACCGCTGCTGGTGCCGTTCACGCGCGCGGCGGTGCCGGTGGTGGACATCGCAGGCGGGCGGCTGACGGTGATGCCGCCGGATGAAGTCGCGGGCGACAAACCCTCGGCGGAGGTGGCGGCATGACGTGGCGCGCCTCCGTCGTCACCCTGTTCCCCGAGATGTTTCCGGGACCGCTCGGCCTGTCGCTGGCCGGGCGGGCGCTGGAACGCGGGGTGTGGACGCTGGGGGCGGAGAACATCCGCGCCCACGCCACCGACCGGCACCGCACGGTGGACGACACGCCATTCGGCGGCGGGGCGGGGATGGTGATGCGCCCGGATGTGCTGGATACCGCGCTGGGCGCCCTCGCCGACGACCGGCCGATGCTATACCTGACCCCGCGCGGCCGGCCACTGACGCAGGCGACCGTCCGGCGTCTCGCGTCCGGCCCCGGCGTGGTGCTGCTGTGCGGCCGCTACGAGGGCATCGATCAGCGCGTGATCGAGTCGCGGCAGCTCGAAGAAGTGAGCGTCGGCGACTACGTGCTCTCGGGCGGCGAGCCGGCGGCGCTGGTGCTGCTGGATGCCTGCGTCCGGCTGCTGCCCGGCGTGATGGGCGCGGCCGAGAGCGCGGACGAGGAAAGCTTTTCCTCCGGTTTGCTGGAATACCCGCACTACACCCGCCCGGCCGAATGGCAGGGGCGGAGCGTGCCGGACGTGCTGCTCTCCGGCCACCATGCCGAAGTGGCGGCGTGGCGCCGTCGCGCGGCGGAACAGATCACGCGGGAGCGTCGGCCCGACCTATGGGCGGCGTATCTCGCAGCCATGCCGGCCGGGGCCGTTGCCACGGCCCCTGGTGCCCCCTAATCGAACGACAGAGGATAGAACGATGGTGAACCTTATCCAGGCCTACGAGGCCGAGCAGATCGTGCGGCTGACCGCCGAGCGCGCCGTGCCGGAATTCCGCCCCGGCGACACGCTGCGCGTGTCGGTGAAGGTGGTCGAAGGCGAGCGCACCCGCACCCAGGCGTTCGAGGGCGTGTGCATCGCGCGCTCCAACAAGGGCCTGCACAGCAACTTCACCGTGCGCAAGATCAGCTATGGTGAGGGCGTGGAGCGTGTGTTCCCGCTGTACGCGCCGACCATCGCCGAGATCGCGGTGGTGCGCCGGGGCGATGTACGCCGCGCCAAGCTGTATTACCTGCGCGGCCGCAGCGGCAAATCCGCCCGCATCGCCGAGCGCGCGCGCGACACCAACACGACCACCACCGAGGCACCGCGGGCGGCCGAGTAAGCACCGCCGGGACGGGGAGAGCAGAGCATGGCAGGGACGTCACCACGGACTTTGTTCGACAAGGTGTGGGATAGCCACGTCGTCGAGAAACTTCCGGATGGTACCTGCGTGCTCTACATCGATCGTCACCTCACGCACGAGGTGACGAGCCCGCAGGCGTTCGAGGGGCTGCGGCTTGCCGGCCGCAAGGTGCGCCGGCCGGACCTGACCATCGCGGTGGTGGACCACAACATCCCCACCTCGGACCGCAGCGCCGGGATCAGCGAGCCGGAAAGCCGCTTGCAGGTCGAGACGCTGGAAAAGAACGTCGCCGAGTTCGGGGTGCCGTATTTCCCGGTCAACGACAGGCGCCAGGGCATCGTGCACATCATCGGGCCGGAGCAGGGCATCAGCCTGCCCGGCATGACGATCGTCTGCGGCGACAGCCACACTTCGACCCATGGCGCGATGGGCGCGCTCGCTTTCGGGATCGGCACCTCGGAAGTGGAGCATGTGCTGGCGACACAGACGTTGCTGCAAAAGCCGGCGAAAAACATGCTGGTGCGGGTGGACGGCACGCTGCCGCCCGGCTGCACCGGCAAGGACATCGTGCTGGCCATCATCGGCAGGATCGGCACCGCCGGCGGCACCGGCCATGTCATCGAATATGCCGGTGAGGCGATCCGCGCGCTCGACATGGCCGGGCGGATGACGGTGTGCAACATGTCCATCGAGGCGGGCGCCCGCGCCGGCATGATCGCGCCGGACGAGGTCACGTTCGAGTATGTGCGGGGCAAGCCGTACGCGCCGAAGGGCGAGGCGCTGGACCGCGCGATTGCGTATTGGCGCACCCTGCCGAGCGATGCCGGCGCGCATTACGACCGCGTGGTGGAAATCGACGCGACGAGCATCGTGCCGATGGTGACCTGGGGCACCAACCCGGAGGCGGTGGCGCCGATCACCGGAACGGTGCCCGATCCTGCATCCGAGCCGGATGAGGCCAAGCGCGCGCAGATGCAGCGCATGCTGGAATACATGGCGCTGACGCCGGGCCAGAAGTTGGCTGACGTTCCCATCGACGTCGTGTTCATCGGCTCCTGCACGAACGGCCGCATCGAGGACATCCGGGCCGCCGCGCGCGTGGCGCAGGGTCGCAAGGTGGCGCCGGGGGTGCGTGCGCTGGTTGTGCCGGGCTCGGGCATCGTCAAGCAGCAGGCCGAGGCCGAGGGGCTGGACCGTATCCTGCTCGACGCCGGGTTCGAGTGGCGCGAGGCGGGGTGCTCGATGTGCCTGGGCATGAACCCGGACAAGCTGACGCCGGGGCAACGCTGCGCCAGCACCTCCAACCGCAATTTCGAGGGCCGCCAGGGGCCGGGCGGGCGGACGCATCTGTTGTCGCCGGCGATGGCGGCGGCGGCGGCGGTCACGGGCCATCTGGCCGATGTGCGGGAGCTTTCGTGATGGACGCCTTCACCACGCTGACCGCCGTCGCGGCGCCGTTGCCGCTGGCCAATGTGGATACCGATAAGATCATCCCGGCGCGCTTCCTGAAGACCATCAAGCGCACCGGACTCGGCGTGCATCTGTTCGACACGCTGCGCTACGACGAGACCGGCGCCGAGCGACCGGATTTCGTGCTCAACAAGGAGCCGTACCGGCACGCGCAGATCCTGATCGCGCACGAGAATTTCGGCTGCGGCTCCTCGCGCGAGCACGCGCCCTGGGCGCTGCTGGATTTCGGCATCCGCTGCGTCATCGCCCCGGACTTCGCGGACATTTTCCACAACAACTGCTTCAAGAACGGCATTCTGCCGATCCGCCTGCCGCGCGCGATCTGCGACCAGTTGATCGACGACGCGAAGCTCGGCGGCAATGCGCGGATCACCGTGGATCTGCAACGCCAGGTGGTGGTGCGGCCGAATGGCGAGGAAATCGCATTCGAGATCGACGAGTTCCGGCGGCATTCGCTGCTGGAGGGCCTCGACGACATCGGCCAGACCTTGCAGCACGCCCCCGCCATCGACGCCTACGAGGCGCGGCAGAAGGCGCAACGGGCCTGGATGCCCACGATCACCTGAAGCAAGGGGCCGGGGGCGGCGCGCCTCGCCTTGTCTTATTGGGAGAAGACCTGACCATGCCCGCGAACAAGAAATTGCTGGTCCTGCCCGGCGACGGCATCGGCCCGGAAGTGATGTCCGAAGTCCGTCGCGTGATCGACTGGATGGACCGCAGGCGGCTGGTCTCGTTCGATCTGGAGGAGGATCTGGTCGGCGGCGCCTCGATCGATGCGCGCGGCACGCCGATCAGCGAGGCGACGGTTGCGCGCGCCAAGGGCGCGGACGCGGTGCTGTTCGGCGCCGTCGGCGGGCCGAAATGGGACACGCTCGGCTTTGACAAGCGCCCCGAAATCGCCATCCTGACGCTGCGCAAGGAACTCGGCCTGTTCGCCAATCTGCGCCCGGCGACGGTGCTGGACCCGCTGGTTTCCGCCAGCACGCTCAAGCCCGAGGTCGTCAAGGGCCTCGACATCATGATCGTGCGCGAGAGCACGGGCGGCATCTATTTCGGCGAGCCGCGCGGCATCGAGACGCTGCCGGATGGCAGCAAGCGCGGCGTGAACACCGAAGTCTATACCACGATGGAGATCGAGCGCGTCGCGCGCGTGGCGTTCGAGCTGGCGCGCAAGCGGGGCAACCGCGTGTGCAGCGTGGAGAAGGCCAACGTGATGGAAAGCGGCCTGCTGTGG
>JAKBCB010000369.1 GCA_021808185.1 Pseudomonadota bacterium | reverse complement strand
CTGCACGATATCCACCTGCACCTGCCGCACCTTGCCGCCATAGGGCGAGGGGATGGCGGCGCCGGCCACGGTGGCCAATTGCGGGCGGATGAAGTTCTGTCCGTAGTCGAACAACTGCGACTGCGAGAGGGACTTGCTCGACAGCGCCAACTGGATGATCGGCACGGACGAGGCATTGAAGGTCAGCACATACGGCGGCGTGACGCCCGGCGGCAGCAGCTTCAGCACCGTCTGCGAGGCCGCCGTCACCTGCGCCAGCGCCGCGTTGATGTCCACGCTCGGCTGGAAGAACACCTTGACCACGCCGTAGCCGGGCAGCGACTGGCTCTCGATGTGCTGGATGTCGTTGACCTGCGCCGACAGCGTGCGTTCGTAGTAATAAATGATGCGGCCGGACATGTCGTCCGGGGGCAGGCCGTTGTACGTCCAGACCACGCTGATGACGGGAATGCCGATATTGGGGAAGATGTCGGTGGGCGTTCGCACCCACGACAGCACCCCGAAGATCATGATCAGCATCGCCATCACCACGAAGGTGTAGGGACGCCGCAAGGCTATCTGCACAATTGCAAGCACGGTGATTCGTCGCCTTGTTTGCCTGGTGGCTTCCGACGTGGCCGCGGACGACGGTCAGTGCATGGCGCCGGCGTACTCGTCCCGCGCGGGCTCCGGCACGCTGGGCGCGCCGGACGGCCGGCAGGTCAAGACGACGACGCACCCCGGCCTGGCATCCTCGACCGCGAGCGCGTAGCCGTGCAACTTCGCGATCGCGGCCACCAGGCAAAGGCCCAGACCGATGCCCGGCACGTTGGCGCCGGTGTCGAAGCGGAAGAACCGCTTGAACACGTTTGCACGAACGCTCGCCGGGATGCCAGGGCCGTTATCGGCCACGCGAAGCTGCGGGCCGGCGGGCGTCGCCTCGGTCAGCAGCCGTACCGTGCCACCGGGTGGCGTGAACTTCACGGCATTGTCCACCAGGTTGGCCACCGCCTCGAACAACAGGTCGTGGTCGCCGAACAAGGGCGGGCAATGCAGCAGATCCAGATGGATCGTGATGCCCTTCTGCTCGGCGGCCGGCTCGTAGAACTCCGCCACCTCGCGCGCGATATCCACCAGATCGACCGGGCCGAAGGCGTCCCGCCGCCGGCTGCCCTCGATCTCGGCCAGCCGCAACAGGGACGTGGTGATCGAGATGGACTGGTCCAAGCCCGCCATGGCCTTTTCGATCGCGCGCTCCAGATCCTCGCGGCTATGCGTGCCGCGCCGGGTGCGCTCCAGTTGTGCCCGCGCCCGTGCCAGCGGGGTGCGCAGGTCGTGGGCGATGGTGTTGCCGACGTTGTGCAGCTCGCCCAGCAGGCGCACCAGTTCGTCGAGCATGTGGTTCACGCTGGCCGCCAGTTGGTCCACATCGTCGCCGTTTTCGCGGGTGGGCAGCCGCACGCCGAGCTGGCCCTCGCGCACATGTGTCAGGATGCGTTGCCAGGAGCGCACCCGCCAGCCGGTACGCTGGCCCATCCATGCGCCGACGCCCAGCGCCAGCAGCACTGCCGGGATCACCCCCAGCGCCAGCGCGCGTGTGACCAGCCGGCGCAGATTGGCCAGTTCCTCGATATTGCGCCCGATCACCAGCAGCCGCCCGTCGCCCAGCCGGCGTGCCACCGCGATCACCCGCTCCGGCTCCGTCCGCCCGTCGTCCACCGCGAGCGCCTCGACCCAATGCGGCTTGCCGTCGGGCAGCAGGTCGGGCGGCATGTGCTGGAGATTGCCCGCGATCGGCTCGCCTTGCCGGTCGAACAGCGCCGCGAACGTCACCCGGTGCAGGTCGGCCGCGACATGGGTCTGCACCATCCACAGAATCTGCTCGGGCGGCGCGCCGCGGATCAGCTCGGACTGGCTGACGATGATGTTGGTGATCCGCGCCGTCTCGGAGACGGTGGTCTGCCAGTAGATGAACGCGAACAGCAGGACCACGCCGCTGGTGAACGCCGAGGCCACCGCCGCCGCGGTACGGAACGCGGTCGAGCGCAGGATCGGCAGGATGTTATTCATCCGCACGGAACACGAACCCCTGGCCGCGCACCACCTGGATCAGCGAGGGCTGTCCATCCTCGTCGATCTTGCGCCGCAGCTTGCCGATATGCACATCGACCAGGTTGGTCTCCGGGATGAAGCGATAGCGCCAGACCCCCTCCAGCAGCATCGCCCGCGTGGCCAGCTGCCCCGGCCGGCGCATCAGGTATTCCAGCAGCTTGAACTCGCGCGGCAGCAGGTCGATCACCCGCTCGCCCCGGCGTGCCACCCGGTCGATCAGGTCGAGCGTGAGCGGGCCGACGCGCAGCGCCGTGGTGCGCGTCTGCAACGGGCGGCGCAGCAGCGCCTCCACCCGGGCGCCGAGTTCCACCAGCGCGAACGGCTTGGTCAGATAGTCGTCGCCCCCGGCCTTCAGCCCGCGCACCCGTTCGTCCACGTCGGCCAGCGCGCTGATAATCAGCACGGGCGTGGTCGGGTCGGTCTCCCGGAGCTGTTCCACCAGGGTCAGGCCGTCGATTTCCGGCAGCATGCGATCGACGATGAGCAGATCGAAGCTGGCAAGCCCGGCCAGCCGCGCGCCCTCGCCGCCGGTGCGCGCGACTTCCACATCGTAGCCGCGATCCACCAGGTCGCCGCGCACGTCCTCGGCCAGCTCCACGTCATCCTCGACCAGCAGCACGCGCGCGCCCGCCATCGCGTCCGCCTCGCCGCCGCCGTGCGGCCGCGGGTCCATGCCGCCGCCGGCCTGTCGCCCTTGCGGGTCCATGCGAGCTTCCATGAGTACGCTCCATCCGTTGCCCTGCCGGGCCGGCTGATGGGATCTATGGGGAGGGGCCTTGGTCAGGGCAAGCATGCGTCGTGATCCATCAAGGCTTCGTGGTCACGCCCCGGTCATGCTTCGGGTGCCCATCGAAAGCGCCCGGCAATGGCGCGGGCCGGCACGGAATCGTCCAGCCACGTCCCCGCCAGCACGTATCCCATCCGCCGATCCCCGCCGCAGTGACGCCGCGACATGCCGCGCCCAGTGACATCAAGCTTCACGATCCTGTCATCATTGTTAGAAATGGCATAAGCCGGCATGGTCCTGATTTTCTATTGTCTGTAATGGTTTGGTCAAATTTCTTGCCGCGAGCGTTCTCATACCGAGACGCCGTTGGGGGGCATATTAAATTCGCTCTCATGAATCCCGCTGGCGCGCCCCCCTTGCGCGCGCTGCTCCCGCCGTGCACGCGCGCCGATTATCTGCGACTTTCTGTGACCATCATCACAGTCGTCGCCCGTGCAATCGCGCAGTCTGCCGCCACGCAAATCAAGGCGAGGGACCGGCAATGGACGCGAGACACATTCTGATCGTTGACGGCGACGCATCCACGCGGAGCGATCTGGGCCGGGAGGTTGCCCGCCTTGGCTACAGAGTGACCGGCGCGGCCACCGCCGAGGCCGCGTCCTCGCTGCTCTGCCGCGCCAGCCGCGCCGACCTCGTGCTGATCGACACCGACCTGCCGGACGGCGACGGGCGGGATCTGGTGGCGGCCCTGCGCCGGCGCGGCGTGATGCTGCCGATGATCCTGCTGTCCGACGCCGCCGGCGAGGACGACATCGTCGCCGGCCTCGATGCCGGGGCGGACGACTATCTGGTGCGTCCGCTGCGCATCCGCGAGTTCGCGGCCCGCATCCGCGCCCAGTTCCGCATCACCGTCGGCTGCGACGAGGACGACATGCGGGTGGGGGTGCTGACCTACCGTCCGGCCACGCGCACCGCCTTCCACCCGTTCCTGTCCCAGCCGGTGCGGCTGACCGAGAAGGAGGCGGCGCTGCTCGGCCGGCTCTGCCGCGCCGAGGGCCGGCCGGTGTCGCGGACGACGCTGCTGCGCGAGGTGTGGGGCTACAGCCCCAGCGTCTCCTCGCACACGGTCGAGACGCATATCTACCGCCTGCGCCGCAAGATCGAGGGCAGCCCCGGCACGCCGCCGATCGTGCTGAGCGACGAGGGCGGCTATCGGCTCTCCACCGGCGAGCCTGCCCCCGCGACAGCGCATCCCGCGCTCTCACCCTCGGCCACCTGGCTGCCCTCCAGGCGCCGCACGCTGCTGCTGACGCTGGTGGGGGCGACGAACTGAGCGGGCGAGGGCACGGCGGATGACTGGCGCGCGGCGGCGCCTGCGGTAGCATCCGGGCTCCGCCGCTCCGGAGTCCCGCCATGCCCGACCTCGCCGCCTACGCGCCGCCGCCGCACACGGCCCAGACCTGGCAGGTGAGCAAACCCGCCGCGCGCGGGCGGC
>JAKBCB010000368.1 GCA_021808185.1 Pseudomonadota bacterium | reverse complement strand
ACCGGCTCGTGCCCGCTTTCGGTCTGCCAGATGCCGCCTTCCGAGGCCGGGGTGCCGACGAGGGCCAGGGCCACCATGGCCGACAGATCGGCTTGCAGCGTCGCGTCCTCGGCGGCGGGCAGGCGCGGGGTCCAGCCGGTGGTGTAGTAGCCGTAGCCATCGACGATCCGCTCGCAGGCATGCGCCGCCGCCGCGCCGGCCCGGGCGATCTGCGCCGCCGCCGACTGGCGGTACAGCTGCACCAGCAGGAAGCCCACGGCGCAGGCGCAGGCAAGCGACAGCGCCCAGACGACGAACAGCCGCGCCCGCAGCGACTTCAACCGCACATCCTCATGGGCCGGACTTCGGCCCCAACCGCGCGGCGCCGTCAAGCCGGCGGGGGGACGCGGATTTCATCGCGGATCGGTGAATAGTCCCGTATCGTGCCCGGCACGCGCCGAACGCCGCCCCCGCGACGGAGATCCCGCATGAACGCGTACAGCGACCGCCCCGACATCATGGCCATCGGCGATTCGATGTATCAGGGCATCCGCTCGCTCAGTTTCCTGCCGGCCATGACAGCGCATTCGGTGCCGAAGCAGGTGGCGGACGCGCTGGGCATGATCATGGTCTGCCCGGACCCGCAACAGCCGCTGCTGTTCGACCTGGAGGCGGAGTTGCGCAAGGGCGGGCTGATCCATCTGGTCAGCCATCTGCGGGACGCGTGCGTCGCCAATCTGCGCTCCTGGCCGTTCGACCAGCCCTGGTCGCAACACGAGGCGTTCGACAACATCGCCGTCGGCGGAGCCAAGATCGCCTCGCTGTGGGAGGACACGTCCGAGCGGTATTTCGCCCAGGCGCAAAGCCTCGCCGCCAAGCTGCAACAGCCCGGCCTGTCGCTGTCCGAGCTTGCCGGGACCATCGGCGATCTGTGGTACGCGCTGAACAATTGCTATACGCTCAATCCGCGCCACCTCGACGCGCAGACGGCGAAATCCCCGCTCGATCAGGTGTTCGACCGGCAGCCGCAAATCCTGCTCATCAACATCGGCAGCAACGAGGGGCTGTTCATGGCCGGGTTTGCCGGCGATTTCAGCGACGCGACGATGGCGCAGGTGCGCAGCATCCCGGACCTGCTGCGCGATCTCGCGGACCGGCTGAAGTCGCTGCCGGCGCGGGTGGAGCGCGTGGTGTTCAACACCCTGATCCGCCCGCGCTTCATCCCCAACCTGATGCCCAACCCGGCACAGGAGAACGACTTCCCCGGCGACCTGTATTACGCCGCCTACGGCCCGCGCATCGGCAGCACGGACCAGGCGATCACGGGCGAGCGGATGCGGCAATTCGACGGCGTGATCGCGGACGTGAACGCGCAGGCCCAGGCGATCCTGAAGGCGGCGCTGGGCGATCGGGTGGCGTTCGCGGACATCTACGCGGACTGTCCGGCCTTCGATGGCAAGCACTACATGGGGCGCGGCATCGCCATTCCCGGCATCGGCAAGACGCTGAACAACAAGCCGATCACGCCGATCCCGTTCGGCTACTACGGCGGCTTCACCGGCCTGGACAACATGCACCCGACGGTGCCGGGCTACGCCGTGCTGGCCGATGTGGTGTTGGCGGCGCTCGGGCGCGGGGATCTGCACACGGACAAGGCGGCGGCGTTCGCGGCCGATACGCTGCTGACCAACGTGCGCGGCCTGCCGCTGCTGATCGCGGAGATGGAACTCAGCCTGATCGGCATGTTCGGTGTCTTTCGCGGCGGGGCCGCCACGCCCACGGCTTAGCGCGGCCGCGCCTACTTCGCCGCGTGATGCGCCTCCAGCGCGGCATCGAGTTCGGCGGCGAGCTGGAAGAACCGCCGCCGCACCGCCGGCGCGTACGGATTGGCCTGCTCGATGGCCAGGAACACTTCCGGGGCGTCGTGGCGCACCATCTCGACGGCGCGGCACAGCATGTCGAAGCTCGCCGTGGTCATGCGCGTCGGCAGCGGCTCCATGCGCACCAGCACTTTCGCGATCAGGTGGGTCAGGCCCTGCACGGTCGCTGCCTCGCGGTCGTGCTCCTCGGGCGTGGTGACGATCACGCGCAGCCGCAGCACGCGGCGCAGGAAGGCGGCGAGGCGCCACCACCGCCGCCCCCGGATCGGGCACAGCGCGATCTTCAACCCCGCGATGCCGTCCCGCGCGCTTTGCGGCCCGAACAGCGGGTGGGTGCCGAGGATCTCGACATGCGCCGGCAGCCCCGCGCGCAGCACGCCGGCCGGGCCGACCTTCACCGAGCCCACGTCCAGCACCAGCGCGCCCGGTTGCAGATGCGGGGCGATCTCGGCCACCACGGCAGGCAGGCGGTTGACCGGGGCGGCCAGCACGACGATCGGGCAGCGTGCCGCCTCGGCCAGCGTTGTCAGCGTGGCGCCGTCCAGCGTGCCGCTTGCCGGCAGCGCCGGGTCGGTGGCGAACAGCCGCGCGTGGTCGCGCAAATGGCGCGCCATCAGCCGGCCGAACGCGCCAAAGCCGATAATGCCGATGCTCGGCGGTTCCTGTGGGTGGTCACGTCGCATGGTCGCAGCCTCCGCATGGCCGCGCCGGCCGGCGGGGGGAACGAACAACCGCTGGCGACGCAGCGGTTGAACGATGACGAAGCACCGCGCCGCTAATGGGGCGGCGCGTAATACAGGCCCGGGGGGGACGGCATCATCGTCATGCGCCGCAGGATGCAGCGCGGCGCGGCGATGTCAACCGGGCGCCGCGGGTGCTAGAAACCGCGCCGGACCAACCAACGAGACCCCACCATGCCCGAGCTTGACCTGTTGCCTGACTCGGTTGCCGTCGTCACCGGCGGCGCCTCCGGGATCGGCCTCGCCGCCGCGCGGCGCTTCGCCCGTGCCGGATATCGCGTCTGCATCGCCGATCTGGGCGAGGACCGGCTGGCGAGCGCGGCCGCGTCGCTGGCCGATGTCGCGCCGGCCGCCCACGTGATGACGATGGCGGCGGATGTCAGCCGCCCGGAGGAACTGGAGCGGCTGGAGGCCGCGGTGCGCGCCAGATTCGGCGGCACCGACATCCTGATGAACAACGCCGGCATCCAGCCCGGCAGCGCCATGTTCGGCCCGGTGGAGGCATGGGCGCGGGTGCTCGCGGTCAATCTGTGGGGCGTCATCCACGGCTCGCGCATCTTCGCGCCGGGGATGATCGCGCGCGGCCGGCCGGGGCGGATCGTCAACACCGGCTCGAAACAGGGCATCACCACGCCGCCGGGCGACCCCGCGTACAACGTCGCCAAGGCGGGGGTGAAAGCGTTCACCGAGGCGCTCCAGCACGAACTGCGCAACACGAAGGACTGCCGGATCAGCGCGCATCTGCTGATCCCGGGCTTCGTGTTCACGCCGCTGACCGCCAATGGCCGCGCCGAAAAGCCCGCCGCCGCCTGGACGCCGGAGCAGACGGTGGACTTCATGATGCAGCGCCTCGCGGCCGGGGATTTCTACATCCTGTGCCCGGACAACGACGTGCCGCGCGCGCTGGACGAGCGGCGCATCCTGTGGGCGGCGGGGGACATCGTGGAGAATCGGCCGCCGCTGTCGCGCTGGCACCCGGATTACGGCGATGCGTTCCGGGCGTTCGCCGCGCGGAAGGACTGAAGGCCAAGGGCGCTGCCCTTGGAACCCGCCCGAGGCATAGCCTTGAGAATCCCGTCTTAAGGATTGGATTGCAAAGGCTTGGCCTTTGCTGGGGTCCAGGGGCAAAGCCCCTGGCCTTGCCCCGCCGCCCCGGGCGAACGCCCGGCCGGCCATCCGCCCGATATTTTCCGCGTGCGTTCGGGGCGAGATTGCGGGCATGAGCAATGACACACCGAGGTCTCCCATGACCGACACCACGGCCTTCGCTGCCCTGTCCCGCGCCGTCGCCGCCACCGCGCGCGGGGCTGCCGCCTCGGTCGCGGGCCTCGAATGGGGCGGACATCACCATGTCAGCGCCGTGCTGTGGCGCCCCGGCGTGCTGGTCACGTCCGAGCAGAGCCTGCCGGACAGCGACGCCTATACCGCCATTTTGCCCGGCGGCGCGCGCGTCGCCGCGACGCTGGCCGGGCGCGACCCGGCGACAAACGTCGCCGCGCTGACGCTGGAGTCCGCCGCCGCCGCCCTGCCGCCGGCCGAGGCCGGGGGCGTCGGCGAACTGATCCTCGCCCTCGGCAGCGACGGCGGTGGGGAGGCGACCGCGCGCATGGGGGCGATCGAGGTGCTCGGCCCGGCCTGGGAGAGCCAGCGCGGCGGGCGCATCGACCGCCTGATCCGCATCGGCGTGCGGCTTGGCCCCGCGGCCGAGGGCGGGCCGGTGG
>JAKBCB010000367.1 GCA_021808185.1 Pseudomonadota bacterium | reverse complement strand
ACGAGCCGAGAAAGACCGGAAAGAACGCGGCCCAGGTGGCGGTGCCGAACACCAGCCAGGACAGCAGGATCAGCCCCCCCGCCCCCAGCACCGCGCCGCCGATGGCGCGGAAATGCCGCCCGGCCAGCAGTGCCACCGGGATCAGCAGCCCCAGATGCGGCTTGAAGATCAGTGCCCCCAGGGCCAGCCCCGCAAGCCCCGGCCGCCGGTCCAGCAGCCGCGTGCCGATGGCGAACAGGCCGGCGCTGAGAAAGGCGTTCTGCCCCAGCCCCAGTGTCCAGAACACCGCCGGAAACCCCAGCACCGGCACCAGCCAGCGCCAGCCGGAGGCCCCCAGGATCGGCCGCAGCGCCGCCAGATAGAGCAGCAGCGTGCCCGCTTCAAATACCGCAAAAGCAAGAAGATACGGGAGGAATGCGAGCGGCGCCGCGAGCAGCAGGAACACCGGCGGGTAGAAGAAGAACTGGTATTCCACCCCAGGCGTGGTCGCTGCCCACTCGGCAGCCTGATGCGCCGCCTGGTCGTAGGCCAGCGCCGGCGTCCCGGCGACGGCAAGTCTGCCCGCGGCATAGAAGCTGGCGAAATCGGTCGTCGTCGGCCGCGCGAGCGGGACGATCCAGCCATGCGTGCCGGCGACGAAGTACAAGGTCGTCACCACCTCGGCGATCAGCAGGAACAGCGCCCAGACGAACAGCCGCCCGCGCGGTGCCAGCTCAATGCCCGGCATCACCGGACGGCGTTATCACCCGGGGCAACCGGCCCCGATGCGCGAGCGCCGGAGAAGCACCGGCAGCCGATGGATATTGCACCCGCACGCTCCCGTGCCGGGCCAGCCCCGTCGTGGGGCCCGGCGCCAGCGTGCTGGCCAGGGCCGCCGGCACCGCCAGCGGCAATGGCACCACCGGCGTCGGCGCCAGACTGGTCTCCGCCCAACGCGACAGTACAAGATCGCGGTACGCCTCGCCCCGCCAAGGGGTGGCCGAGTGATACAGCCGCACCGCCTCCTCCCAACTGCCCGAGCGCGCGTGCAGGTCGGCGAGCAATCGGCCGGCATAATTGGCGTTCGCCGCCGGATCGAACGCCTCGGCGACGGTCGCGAAGGCGTCCGGGTGGAATTGCAGATTCACCTGGAAGCAGCCGACATCGAGCGAGCGGCTGCCTCGCCCGCGCGCCGCCACCACGTAGGCGATGGCGTCGAAGGCCGTGGCGAACACATGGTCCGCGCCCTCGTCGTTCACCGTCCATGGCCAGGGCAGCACGTCGTGGCTGTCGGCGTCGGTCCGCCCGCTCTCGACACGCCCGACCGCGAGCAACAGCCCCGGCGGCAGGCCCATCGCGTGTTCCACAGCGTCCGCCTGGGCGCGGCACAGGCCGGCCGGTGGGGCGGGCGCCTCGGCGCGCGGCGCGCCGGGTGCCGAGGCAAGACCCAGCGCCAGCACCGCGAGCCAAACATGGCGAGGGATCATTTATGCATCATCGTCGCCATGACCGCCACGACGGCCGGGCCGCCGACGATCAGAAAGATGCAGGGCAGGATGAATAGGATCATCGGAATCGTCAGCAACACCGGCAGGCGCGAGGCCTTCTCCTCGAAGCGCGTCAGCGTCTGCTGGCGCATCTCGGCGGCGAGCACGCGCAGCGCCTGGGAGATCGGGGTGCCATACTGGATGGTTTGCGCCAGCGTGCCGCCGAGGCGCGCCATCACCTCCAGCCCGGTCCGCGTACCCATGTTGAGCAGCGCCCGACGGCGGTCCGCCAGGATCTTCATCTCGCTCGCGGTGATGCGCAGTTCGGCGGCGGTGGCCACGTTGCTGTCGCCGAATTCGGCGGCCACCCGGTCGAACCCGGCCTCCAGCGCAAGCCCGGCCTCGGAGCAGATGATGAGCAGGTCGAGCGCGTCCGGCAGTCCTGCTTCCAGCGAATGCAGGTAGCGCTTGCGGGCACGGCGGACCATGAAGTCTGGCGCCAGCAGGCCGATCACCCCGGCGAGCATCACCGGCAGGATGCGCGGGTGCACCTGGATGTTCAGCACCGTGATGCCGATCCAGGTGGCGGCGGGCAGGCCCAGGAACAGCACCACTTTCGCGCCCACGAACAAAGGCAGCACCGTGGCCGAGCGCTGGCCGGTGGCGGCCATGGTCTGCTCCAGATCCTCCATGCTCTTGGAGGAGAGCAGCCCGCTTTTCACGACGGCCTGCCCCAGTCCGCGCAGCATCCGCGCCATCAGGCTGCCGACCGGGGGGGCGGGCGTCGCCGAAGCCGGCGCGGCGCGCAGCGCGACGGCGGTGGACACCGTGCGGATGCGCGCATCGATGCGTTCCCGCCGCCGCAGCATCGGCACCAGCGCCACCGCCAGCAGCAGCATGCCCAGCGCGAATGTCAGCGCGATTTGCAGCAGGTTGGACGCGATCATCCGACCCGCCCGCCGTGGCTCATGACAGCGCCTGCCGGATCATGAACTGCATCGTGCCGATGCCCATGGACAGCGAGATGATCGCCGCCGCAAGGATCTGTCGCCCGCGCGTGCTGTTGAGCAGCAGCATCACATAGTCCGGTGTCATTACCAGCAGCGCCACGAACGCGACGAACGGCAGCGCCGCCAGCACCATCATGGTGGTCCGCGCCTCCGACGATAGCGCATAGGCGCGCGCGCGCATCGCGGTGCGCTTGCGGATCACGTCGGCGAGATTTTCCAGCGTGTCGGTCAGGCTACCGCCGGTCTGGCCCTGCAACGCCAGCGCCACGGCGAAGAAGCGGTATTCCGGCACCTCGGTGCGCCCGGCCATCTGCACCAGCGCCTCGGTCAGCGACTGGCCGATGAGCAGCTGATTGTATATCCGCTCGAACTCGGGGGCGGTCGGCGTCTGCGCTTCCTTGCCGACGATGCGCAGCGCCTCGGCCACCGGGATGCCGGTGCGCACCGAGCGCACGATCATCGATAACGCATCTGGCATCTGCGTGTACAGAACGCGCGCGCGGCGGGCGGCGAAAATTCCGAACACGGTGCGCGAGGCGAGCACCCACAGCACCGGCTGGGCGGCCCAGGCAAACACGCCAAACACGGCGGACAGCAGTGCCGCCCCGATGGTTGCCACCGCGCCGATAGCCGCCAGGATGATCCACCAGGGCGCCGGATACAGGTCGTTTTGACCCAGCCGAATACGAAACAGTTGCAGCGCGCGGTTGCTGCTGCTGACCGGTGTCACGGCCGAGACCGCCGAGCTGCGCACCGCGCGCGCCTGCTCCCGCGCGGCCGAGGGCGAGTATGCCTTGAGCAGCGTGTCGATCCGCGCCTGCTTGGCCTGCCGGCTGCGCTCCAGGATCAACAGCCCGCCCGCCAGCGCGATCAGCAGCACGCCGCCCCCGGCCACCATCATCAGGGGGGATGGGGTCATCACGGCGCCGCTTCCTCCAGCGCCTCCAGCCACGCGCGCTCCAGGCCGAAATAGGACAGGCGCTTGGCGAAATGCGGCCGCACCCGCGACAGCCGATAGCGCCCGCGCAGCGAGCCGTCCGGGTTCTCGCCCTCGTACTCGTAAATGGCGATGTCGTTGAGGGTGACGATGTCGCCCTCCAGCCCGATCACCTCGGTGATCTGCGTCACCCGGCGCGCACCGTCGCGCATGCGCTGGATCTGCACGATCAGATCGACGGCGCTGACGATCTGCGTGCGGATGGCGCGCAGCGGCAGGCCGGGCTGGCCCATTTCCACCATGTTCTCGACGCGCGTGATGGCGTCGCGGCTGGTGTTGGCGTGGATCGTGCTCATGCTGCCGTCATGGCCGGTGTTCATGGCCTGCAACATGTCGAACGCCTCGCCGCCGCGCACTTCGCCGATAATCAGCCGGTCCGGGCGCATGCGCAGCGCGTTCTTCACCAGATCGCGCTGGGTGATCTCGCCACGGCCTTCGAGGTTCGCAACCCGCGTTTCCAGCCGCACCACATGCGGCTGCTGCAATTGCAGCTCCGCCGCATCCTCGACCGTGATGATGCGCTCGCCGCTGTCGATCATCTGCGACATCGCGTTCATCAGCGTGGTCTTGCCGGCACCGGTGCCGCCCGAGATCAGCACGTTGAGGCGGCAGCGCGAGCCGATCTCCAGCACCGTCGCCACTGGCTTGGAGATCGAGCCGGTGCTGATCAGCATGTCGAGCGTGATGCGGCGGCGGGCGAATTTGCGGATCGAGATGCAGGCGCCGTTCAGCGCGATGGGCGGAAAGACGATGTTGACGCGCGAGCCGTCGGCCAGGCGCGCATCGACCATCGGGCTGCTCTCGTCCACCCGCCGGCCGACGGCGGCGGCGATGCGCTGGGCGATGTTGGCGCAGTGCGAACCG
>JAKBCB010000366.1 GCA_021808185.1 Pseudomonadota bacterium | reverse complement strand
CCAGGATGCCGGAGCCGAATCCCTCGAACAGCGAGTTGATGAAGCTGCACGCATTGCCGTCCTGGTCCACGACGCAGAGATAGACGGTGTCGCGGTGGCGCGGCAGCACCGCCTCGCCGGCGGCGGGCAGGTCGCGCAGCGCGGCATCGTCGTCGATCAGGGCGCGCAGCTGGGCGTGATAGGCGGGGTCCAGCAGATGGCGGACCGGCACCGCCACTTGCGACGGGTCGGCGACGAAGGCGTTGCGGTCGCGATAGGCCAGGCGCGCGGCTTCGATATGGCGGTGCAGGCGCAGGGCGGAGAGCGGTCCCTCGGGCGGGGTCGGCAGCCCGTCGAGAATGCCGAGGATCATCAGCGCCGCCACTCCCACCCCGTTCGGCGGGCATTGGTAGGCATCGAATCCACGCCACGCGAGGGTGATCGGGTCCACGAAATTGGCCCCACCGAGGCCGGCCGCGAAATCCTCCTCGGTGTGCAGCCCGCCGCGGGCGCGCAGGGCGGCGACCATGTCGGCGGCCACCGTGCCTTCGTAGAAGGCCTTGGGGCCATGCCGGGCGATCGCGCGAAGGGTTTCCGCCAGCGCGGGCTGGCGGAATACCGTGCCCGGGCGCGGCGCGACGCCGCCCGGCAGGAACAGGGCGGCATCGTTGCGGCGCAGCTTGCCTTCCAGCCGGGCCCAGTCCCAGGCCACCTTGTCGGCCACCGGCCAGCCTTCCTCGGCGAAGCGGATGGCCGGCTGGAGCAGCGCGTCCAGCCCCTTGCGCCCATGCGCGGCAAGCAGCGTGGCCCAGGCGTCGATCGCGCCCGGGACGGTCACGGAATGGGCCGAGGTGTTCTCGATCTCGGTGATGCTTTGGGATTCGTACCAGTCGATGCTGGCGGCGGCCGGGGCGCGCCCCGAGCCGTTGAGGGCGATCACCTTGCCGGCGCCAGCGGGGGCGTAAAGGCAGAAGCAATCGCCGCCGATGCCGGTTGATTGCGGTTCGATCACGCAGAGCACGGCGGCGGCGGCCACCGCGGCATCGAGCGCGTTGCCGCCGGCACGCAGGATATCGAGCGCGGTGAGGGTGGCGGCGGGCATCGAGGTGGCCGCCATGGCCCGTGTGGCATAGACCTGACTGCGGCCGGGTAGGTGGAAGTCGCGCATCGGAGCTCCGGGGTTTGGAAGGGGCGGTCGTGGGGTCAGGCAGCGAAATCGGCCAGGCTCAGCACCCGCGTCGGCAGCCCCGCCTCGCGCGCGTTGATCTCCCCCTGTCGCTGCTTGCGCCAGAGGACGTTCGTGCATTCGGTCACCAGCAGGTCGGGTGCGGCCAATTCCCCGGCCTCCGGCGCGGTGCCGGGCTCCCCGACCACCCATTTGATCGCCACCGAGGCATCGACCACATTGGCGGTCGTGGTCAGCGCCCGTTCGGCCTCGGCGGAGCGCCCATGCGCCGCGGCGCGCCGCCTCAGCCGGCCGATGGTCTCGGGTTTCAGATTGCGGACGCTGAGGCTGGCGGACATGGCCGTGTTCCGATGGCAGCTATGGCAGTGATGGCGCCGAAAGCGCGAAGAGGCAACCGACCACTCATCCTGCGTCGCGGAAGACCGGGGCGCGCTTTTCCAGGAATGCCCGCTTCGCCTCCGTCGCGTCCGGCGTGCGCGCCAGCGCCATGGTCATGTCCTGTTCGAACCGATAGCCGTCACGCAGCGACATCTCGGCGATGGTGTTCAGGGAATGCTTGGCCAGCCGCACCGCGGTCGGGCTGAGGGCAGCGATCCGCGCCGCGATGGCGCGCGCCGCCGGCATCAGCTCGGGCAGCGGGACGCAGGCCTCCACCACGCCGCGGCGGTAGAGTTCGGCCCCGCTCAGCCGTTCCCCGGTGAACATCATCCGCCGCACCGCGGAATGCCCCAGCAGGCGCATGGCGTGCCGGCAACCGCCCATCAGCCCGACGGTGACTTCCGGCAGGCCGAGCTCGGCCTCCTCGGCCGCCAGCAGGATGTCGCAGCTGGCCACCAGCGCCAGCCCCGCGCCCAGCGCCGGCCCGTTGACGGCGGCGATCACCGGCTTCGCGCATTCCATGATGGCGTGATAGCTCTCGCGCGCGCTGCGCAGGTGCTGACGGTCCCCGCCCGGCACCGGGGCGGCGGCGGCGCGGGCCTTGATGTCGGCCCCGGCGGAGAATACCCGCCCAGCGCCGGTCAGGATCACCACCCGCGCGTCGGGCGTGTCGGACAATTCATCGAAGCAGAGCGCGATCTCGTCCTGAGTGGCGCGCAGCTGCGCGTTCACCGGCGGGCGGTCGAGCGTCACGGTGGCGATATGATCGGCGATCTCGCAGCGCAGCGACTGAAACGGGGACATGGACGAGGCTCCTACAGCAGGGCGAGGCGGTCGGCGAGTTCGGAATCGGCGCGCCGCTGCGCCTGGGCGGCCAGCCGCGCGCCGGCATTGGCGGCGCCGAAGCCGCTATAGCCGTCGCGCTGCACGACCTCGCAGAAGAACCGGTCCTGGAACGCGGCGGTGTAGACCTGATGATAAGTGCCGCCCTCGTCGCGATCATAAAGCAGGCCGAGTCGTTGCAGCCGCGCCAGGGCCGCGGGCGTTAGCTCCAGCCGTCCGGCCAGGTCGTCGTAATAGGCTGGCGGCACCGGCAGCATCCGCGCCCCCCGCGCGCGCAGCCCGCTCACGGCCGCCTCGATATCGGCGCAGCCGAAGGCGATGTGATGCACCCCGGCGCCGGCATAGGCGGAGACGAAGCGCCCGGTCGCGGTCTCCCGGCTTTCCGAGATGTTGAGCGGCAGGCGAATGGTTCCCGCCGCGTCGACCAGGGCGCGGGAGCGGATCAGCCCGTACGGGTCGGCCATCTCCACCAGCGCCTGCGGAAGGAGGCCGAAGACCGCCTTGTAGAACAGCACGAAACTGTCCATCCGCCCGGCCGGTAGCGCCTGGGCGACGTGATCGATGCGTTCCAGCAGCGGCGGCGGGGCGGCCAGGGTCGGGTCCAGCACGAAATCGTCTTCGTAGAGGCTACGCCCGGAGGCACCGGCGCCGACCAGGAAGATCAGGGTGCCGTCGGGCGCCCGCACCGCCGGCAGTTGGCGTTCGCCGGCGCCGGTGCGCTCATGCCAGGGCGGGGCCAGCAGGGCGGCGGCGCGCGCCTCCGCCCGCGCCGCGTCATCGACCCGGAACGCCATGGCGCAGACCGAGGGGCCGTGCAGGTGGAAATGCTCGGCCGCGGCGCTGTCGGGTTCGGCGTTCAGGATCAGGTTGGCGCGCCCCTGGCGATAGAGCTCCACCGCCTTCGAACGGTGTTGGCCGGCATAGGCGAATCCGAGCGTGCCGAGAAAGCGGGCGAGTTCGGCGCGGCTTTCCGCATCGACCGCGAATTCCAGGAACTCGATCCCGGCATAGGCGGCAGGCGGTGGCAGGGCGGCGGCGGGGACGGTGGGGCGCGCCTCGGCTTCCAGCAGGATCAGCGAGCGCAGCCCGTCGCGCGCGGTCAGCCGGGCGGGGGCGGCGCGCATGTCGTCGTTGAAGATTTCCAGCGACAGCGGGCCGGCGTAGCCCGCGTCCAGCACATCGGCCAGGAACTTCGCCACCGGCAACGCGCCCTGGCCGGGGAACAAGCGAAAATGACGGCTCCAAGACAGCACGTCCATCGACAGCGCCGGTGCATCGGCGAGCTGGACGAAAGCCAGCTTGGCGGCGGGGACTTCTGCCAACCCGGCCAGATCGTCGCCGGCCGCCAGCACGTGGAAACTGTCGAGGATGAGGCCCAGCGCGGGATGCGCCGCCTGTTGCACGATCCGCCAGGCGTGGCGCCATCGGTTGATGTGCCGGCCCCAGGCGAGTGCCTCGAAGCCGACGGCAAGGCCGCGCGCGGCGGCGCGCTCGGCGAGCGCCGCGAGGTCGGCGGCGGCGCGGGCGTCATCGGGCAGCGAGTCCGGGGTGACCGACGAGCAGACCAGCATGAGCGGCGCGCCGAGGGCGGCCATGACGTCGAACTTGCGTTCGGCTCGGTCCAGGTTTCGGGCCAGCCGGTCGGCCGGCACCGCCTCGAAATCCCGGAACGGCTGCCAGAGCGGGATCTCGAGCCCGAGGTCGGCGGCAATTCGGCGGATATCGGCCGGCGTGCCGTCGAAGGTCAGCAGGTCGGCGTCGAAGATCTCCACTCCGTCGAATCCGGCCCGGGCGGCGGCTTCCAGCTTGTCGGGCAGGGTGCCGGAGAGGGTGACGGTGGCGATGGCGCGCTTGCGGCGTGGGATGGGGGCGGGCATCGGCGGGCTCCGGCGGGGGCCGGGATGTTACCGGGGCGGCGCAAGGCGGGGAATGGCCTGCTTGCGCGCCGTGCCGCACGGCG
>JAKBCB010000365.1 GCA_021808185.1 Pseudomonadota bacterium | reverse complement strand
CAGGCCCGGCGCCGGTGCCGCCGCAGATGGTTTCGTAGTACTGATGCGTCGCGTCGCCGAACAGGAAGTTGTTCATCGTCGCCTGCGAGCACGCGATGGCGCCGAGCGCGCCGAACAGCGCGTTGCACGCGGCCTGGGAGACCTCGGTATTGCCGGCCACCACGGCCGCCCCCGGCAGCGGCGAGAGGAACGTGCCCGGCGGGATGCGGATTTCGATGGGCTTGAGGCAGCCGTCGTTGAGCGGGATGTCGGTGCCGACGAGGCAGCGGAACACGTACAGCACCACCGCGCGCGCCACCGCCGGGGGCGCGTTGAAGTTGTCGTCACGTTGTTTGCCGGTGCCGGTAAAATCCACCAGGGCGGTGCGCGCGGCGCGGTCCACGCTGACGCGGACGTGCAACGGCGAGCCGTCGTCCATCGTGTAGGAAAACGCGCCGTCACCGATGCGTTCCAGCACACGCCGCACACTTTCCTCGGCGTTGTCCATCACATGGCGCATGTAGGCGGCAACCGTGGGCCAGCCGAACTGCTCCACCACGCGCTGCAACTCGCGCACGCCCTTTTCGTTGGCCGCGACCTGGGCCTTGATGTCGGCGACATTCACATCCGGGCTGCGCGCCGGGTACCTGGCCGAGGACAGCAGCGCGCGGAACTCGGCTTCGCGAAACTCGCCCTGCGCGACGAGAAGAAAATCGTCGATGACAACGCCTTCCTCCTCCAGCGTGTGCGAGTTGGGCGGCGTGGAACCGGGCACGGTGCCGCCGATATCGGCGTGATGCCCGCGACTGCCGACGAAAAACAGGATCTCCCGCCCTCGCGCATCAAACACCGGCGTAATGACGGTGATGTCCGGCAGATGCGTGCCGCCGTTGAACGGGTTGTTCAGCGCCACGACATCGCCCGGCCGCAGCGTGCCGGCACGCTGCGCGAGCACCGTGCGCACGCTCTCGCCCATCGCGCCCAGATGCACCGGCACATGCGGCGCGTTGGCCACCAGCGCGCCCGTGGCATCGAAGATCGCGCAGGAGAAGTCCAGCCGCTCCTTGATGTTCACGCTCTGCGCGGTGTTGCGCAGCACGGCGCCGGTCTGTTCGGCGACGTTCATGAACAGGTTGTTGAACAGTTCCAGCAGCACCGGATCGGGCCTGTCCGACGTGGCCGCCTGCCGCCCCGGCCGTGCCGCGATGCGCACCAGCAACAGATGATCGAGCCGCGTGACATCGGCCGCCCAGCCCGGTTCCACGACGGTCGTGGCATTGGCCTCGCGGATCAGCGCGGGGCCGGCGATCCGGTCGCCGGGGCGCAGCGCCGTGCGCTCGAAGACCGGCGTTGGGTGATCGGCGCCGCCGCTGAACATCCGCACGGTGTCAACCGGTTCCGGCGCGCCGGACGCGCGCGGGGCCGGCGCATGTTCCGCGACGGCCTCGCCCGCGGTCGTCGCCTCCACCGCCACGGCTTCCGCGACCAGCGCGCGGCCCGGCGTGGCAAAGCCGAAGCGTGCGCGGTGCGCGGCCGTGAAGCTCTCCTCCAGCGTCGCGCGGTCGGCCAGCGGCACGGCCAGCGCGGCCTCGGTGCCGGCGTAGCGCAGAAGCACGCGGCGGGTGACGGACAGCCGCGCCGGGTCGCCCCCCTGTGCCCGCAACTCCTCCACTGTCCGCGCCGCCAGCATCTCCGCCAGCGCGTGCAGTTCGTCCACGGCGGCATCCGACAACGCGATCTCCACCGCCTGCTCGCGCATCACCGTCTGGTCGGCCAGCCCCATGCCGTACGCCGAGAGCACGCCCGCGAACGGATGGATGAACACCGTCTCCATCCCGAGTTCGTCGGCCACCAGACAGGCATGTTGCCCACCGGCGCCGCCGAAGCAGGCGAGCGCGAATTGCTGCGGATCGTGCCCCTTCTGCACGGAAACCTGCTTGATCGCGTTGGCCATGTTCGCGACCGCGATGCGCAGGAACCCTTCCGCGACCTCGCGCGGGTCGCGCCGCGTGCCGGTGGCCGCCGCGATCTCGTCGGCCAGGGCCGCGAATTTCTCCGCCACGATGGCCGCATCGAGCGGCTGGTTGCCATCCGGCCCGAAAATCGGCGGGAAGTGCGCGGGCTGGATCTTGCCCACGCAGACATTGGCATCCGTCACCGTCAACGGCCCGCCGCGCCGGTAGCACGCGGGGCCGGGATTGGCGCCGGCACTGTCCGGCCCCACGCGGAACCGCGCGCCGTCGAAATGCAGGATCGAACCCCCACCGGCGGCAACCGTGTTGATCGCCATCATCGGCGCGCGCAGCCGCACGCCGGCCACCTCGGTCTCGAACGCACGCTCGAACTCGCCGGCATACAGCGCGACATCGGTGGAGGTGCCGCCCATGTCGAAGCCGATGATGCGCTCCAAGCCCGCCATCGCCGCCGTGCGCGCGGCGCCGACGATGCCGCCGGCCGGGCCGGAGAGGATCGCGTCCTTGCCCTGGAACCGGTGCGCCTCGGCCAGCCCGCCGTTGGACTGCATGAAATACAGCCGCGTGCCGCCCAGTTCGCCCGCCACCTGATCCACGTAGCGGCGCAGGATCGGCGAGAGATACGCATCTGCCACCGTGGTATCGCCGCGCGGCACCAGGCGCAGCAACGGGCTGACCGCGTGGCTGGTCGAGATCTGCGTGAACCCGGCCTGACGCGCCAGCTCCGCCAGCCGCTGTTCGTGGGCGGGAAATTTCCACGCGTGCATCAGCGCGATGGCCACCGCCGACATCCCCTCCGCGCGGGCGGCTGCGAGTTCGGCCAGCGCGCCCGCCTCGTCGAGCGGGGCCACCTCCGCCCCATTGGCGGCGACACGTCCGCCGACCTCGGCGACGCGGGCGTACAGCATCGTCGGCAGCGCGATCGCCAGATCGAACAGACGCGGCCGCGCCTGGGTGCCGATGCGCAGCACGTCGGCGAAGCCGCGATTGACCAGCAGCAGCGTGGGCTCGCCCTTGCGCTCCAGCAGCGCGTTGGTGGCGACCGTGGTGCCCATCTTCACTGCGTCGATCACGCCCGCTGGGATGGCGCCCCCGGCCGGCAGGCCGAGCAGGGCGCGGATGCCGGCCACGGCGGCGTCCTTGTAGCGGCCGGGATTTTCGCTCAGCAGCTTGTGAGTGCGCAGCGCACCGGAGGGATCGCGCGCGACGATGTCCGTGAACGTGCCGCCGCGATCGATCCAGAACTGCCAACCCGCCATCGTCGCCATATTCCCCATTGCGCGGGGCGGAGAATGCGGAGACGGCGGGAATGCGGCAACCGCTAATCGGCAGCCGTTATCTCTTTCGCTTACGCTCCCCACTTGTTAATGTTTTCTCTTAGCAATGGGGGTGTTCATGCGGTTCGGAGCAATGCCACTGGCAATTTCCGCTTCGCTCATCATAGGTCACGGTGCCCTAGCGGACGAGGGAATGATCCCTCTCGCGGAAAGCGGCGACTGGATAGCGCTTGCCCACCACACGAGCATGCTCGCGCCTCCAGATATGTGCCTCGCCGCTAACATCCAACAGGGGGTTGCCTTTCGATCGGACGTGAATGGCGTTCAAATTCGAATAATCAATCAGTCTTGGTCTTTACCAGCAGGTGTACAAGGTAGTATCATGATTAGCGTTGGCACATTCAAGACGACTCTTGAAATAGACGACAACACGTCCAATTGGGTAAATGCCGAAATTTCCGATGACATTACAATACCTTTATTCTCACAAATGGATAATAATTCTAGAATGTTTATCTCGGTGGGAAAGGCAAGGCCAATGGAGGTGTCTCTGTCAGGCAGCACGAAAGCAACGAACGCTTTTCGTACCTGCGCCGGAATCAAGAGCAACGCACCGTCACCAGGGAGCAATCCGTTCAACTGAAATTGGCAGGGGGCCTGATAAATAATTCAGGAATGAACCTGCTAAGACAGGCGCATCTGCGGGTGCTGTCATTGGCATTTTTCTAGTCCTGTTTGTATGGGTGGCAGGGAGCGTGGTCTCCGGACTCATAGTGTTCGCAACCCGTGGCAAGAATACAATTATGATCACTGATACGTCTCCCGCGTAGAATTCTGCCACTTCTAAGCAGATTTCCGTTGGTTGGGGCACGGAAGCTTCCCCTCGCCTTTGGGCGAGGGGGCTTTGCATCGCGCCCGCGCATCCGTGCGACAAGCAGCGAATGTCTGCTTGGCTTCCCGTTTCGTCCTGCGGCCCGCAGCCTGAACAGCCGGCGGGCCGCGTGCCCGGCCCTCCGTGCGCTTTGCGGATCGTAAGGCTTGCATGATACAGGCGGACAGAGAACGGATCGGGACCGGCCGGCGTGTGGGGTAAGATCATCGGTGGCGTGGCTGGCTTCGCCATGGG
>JAKBCB010000364.1 GCA_021808185.1 Pseudomonadota bacterium | reverse complement strand
CAAGGTGGTGGACGAGCCGGCGCCGGAGACGCGCCGCGCCTCCGTCCCGCCCGCAGGCCGCCCGGTGCCGCCGCCCGCCGGACTCGGCCCGGCACCGATGCCGAGCTAGAGCAACCGCTCCCCCTCTCCACCCGCCAGCGCGGGCGGATAGGGGGCGTTCGGCCCGCATCGCGATGAGTGAGCCCCTGATCGAACCGCTCGCGCTGCTGCACGGCCCGAGCGCCGCCGAGGCCGTCGCGGCTGGGCAGGCGGCGTGGCTTGCCGGCGGCCCCACGGCGTTCGCGCTGGGGCGCGTTATTGGCGAGGGGGCCATCCGTCCGGTTCGCGATCTGCCGCCGGCAGCGCTGGCGCGCCTGACGCATGCCCCGCCGATCTGGGCCGGGCTGCCCGGCGACCGCCCGCTGGTGATGGGGATCGTCAATGTCACCCCCGACAGTTTCTCCGATGGCGGCGTGCACGCGGCGACCGACCGCGCCATCGCGGCCGGCCGCGCGATGTGGGCGGCGGGGGCGGACGTGATCGATATCGGCGGCGAGACGACTCGCCCCGGCTCCCACCCGACGGCACCGGAGGTCGAGCAGGGCCGTATCCTGCCGGTGATCCGCGCGCTCGCGGCCGAGGGCGCGGTGATCTCCGTCGATAGCCGTAACGCGGCGAGCATGGCGCTGGCGTTGGACGCCGGGGCGCGGATCGTCAACGACGTGTCTGCCCTGGCGCACGACCCGTGCGCGCCCCCCCTGGTGGCGGCGCGGCGCTGCCCGCTGGTGCTGATGCACATGCGCGGCACCCCGGCGACGATGCAGGGCCTGACACAGTACGACGATGTCGCCGCCGACGTGACGCGCGAACTGGCGGCAAGCCTCGCCGCCGCCGAGGCGGCCGGGATCGATCGCGCGTCGATCGCGCTCGATCCCGGTATCGGGTTCGCCAAGGGGGCGGGCCAGAACGAAGCGCTGCTCGCCCGGCTGCCGGTGCTGCTCAACCTCGGCTGCCGCATCCTGGTCGGCGTGTCGCGCAAGGGGTTCATCGGGCGGTTGTCGGGCGAGAATGAGCCAAAGCAACGGCTGCCCGGCTCCCTTGCGGCGGGGCTTGCGGCCCTGCTCGGCGGCGCCGCCATTCTGCGCGTGCACGACGTTGCCGAAACCGTCCAGGCGGTGCGCGTCTGGCAGGGCATTTTCGCGCCGGTTCGGTGCTAAACATCCTGACGAGAAAACCCCGCCCATGAGCCCGGATGCGCTGCCCATGTCCCCCACACGACGCCTGTTCGGCACCGACGGCATCCGTGGCACCGCCAACACCGACCCGATGACGGCGGAGATGGCGCTGCGGCTCGGCCAGGCGGCCGGGCTGCTGTTCACGCGCGGCGCGCATCGGCACCGCGTGGTGATCGGCAAGGACACCCGCCTGTCCGGCTACATGATCGAGCCGGCGCTGGTCGCGGGCTTCATCGGCGCCGGCATGGATGTGCGGCTGGTCGGGCCGCTGCCGACGCCGGCTATCGCCATGCTCACGCGCAGCCTGCGCGCGGATCTCGGCGTGATGATCTCGGCGAGCCACAACCCGTTCGAGGACAACGGCATCAAGCTGTTCGGCCCGGACGGGTTCAAGCTGTCCGACGTGACCGAGGCCGAGATCGAGGCGCTGATGGGCAGCGATATGTCGGACAAGCTCGCCGCCCCCGGACGCCTCGGCCGCGCGGCGCGGCTGGAGGACGCGGCGGGGCGTTATATCGAGGCGGTGAAGAACTCGTTCCCGCGCGGCTTGCGGCTGGACGGGCTGAAAATCGTGGTCGATTGCGCCAATGGCGCGGCCTATCGCGTGGCCCCGAAGGTGCTGTGGGAACTCGGCGCCGAGGTGATCTCGGTGGGTGTCACGCCGGACGGGTTCAACATCAACCGCGACTGCGGTTCCACCGTGCCGAAGTTCCTGTGCGGCGAGGTGCGGCGGCACGGGGCGGATCTGGGGCTGGCGCTGGACGGCGACGCGGACCGGCTGATCGTCAGCGACGAGAAGGGGCAGATCGTCGATGGCGATCAGATCCTGGCACTGATCGCGCGCTCCTGGAGCGAGGCGGGAAGGCTTGCCGGCGGCGGCGTGGTGGCCACGGTGATGTCCAATCTCGGGCTGGAACGGTACCTGGCCGGGCGCGGTCTGGCGCTGCACCGCACCCGGGTCGGCGACCGCTATGTCATGGAGAAGATGCGGGCCGAGGGGTTCAACCTCGGCGGCGAGCAGTCCGGCCACGTGATCCTGCTGGACCACGGCACCACCGGCGACGGGCTGGTGGCGGCGCTGCAAGTGCTGGCGGTGCTGGTGGAGCGCGGAGGGGCCGCGAGCGCGGTGACGCGCGTGTTCCAGCCGCTGCCGCAAAAGCTGAAAAGTGTGCGCTTCGCTGGCGCCTCGCCGTTGCAGGCGCCGAGCGTGCGCCATGCCATCGCCGAGGCGGAGGCGGCACTGGCCGGCTGCGGGCGGCTGCTGATCCGCGCCAGCGGCACCGAGCCGGTGATCCGCGTGATGGCCGAGGCGGAGGACGCCGATCTGGTCGAGACGCTGGTAGATGCGCTGTGCGAACGCATCGCCGAGGCGGCCGAGCGCGAGGCGGAGGTGCCGTGAACGGGCGCGTGCTGGCGGTCGCAGGGTCCGATTCGGGCGGCGGCGCCGGCATCCAGGCAGATATCAAGACGGTGTTCGCGCTCGGTGGCTACGCGACCACCGCCATCACGGCGGTGACGGCGCAGGATACGTTCGGCGTGCACGCGGTCCATCCGGTGCCCGCCGCCTTCGTGCAGGCGCAGATGCGCGCGGTGCTGGACGATATCGGCGCGGACGCGGTCAAGACCGGGATGCTGGGCGCGGCCGCGACCGTCGTCGCGGTGTGCGAGATGCTGGAGGGGCGGGGGCTGCCGCTCGTCGTCGATCCGGTGATGGTGGCCAAGGGCGGCACGTCGCTGCTGACGGACGCAGCGATCGCGGCGCTGCGGGGAAGGCTAATGCCATTAGCCTTCGTGCTGACGCCCAACCTGCCGGAAGCGGAGGCGCTGCTTGGCATGGCGATCCCCGACGAGGCGGCGATGCACCGTGCGGCGACGGCGTTGCGGGCACTCGGCCCGGCGGCGGTGCTACTGAAGGGCGGGCACCTCCCCGGCGAGGCGGTGGTGGATGTGCTGGCCACGGCGTCGGGAACGGTCGCGTTCCGCGCGCCGCGCATCGCCACGCGCCACACCCACGGCACCGGCTGCACCCTGGCCAGCGCCATCGCGACCGGGATCGCGCAGGGCATGGCGCTGACCGACTCGGTTGCGCGGGCGCGGGCCTATGTGCGCGCGGCGATGGCCTCGGCGCCGGGGCTGGGCGGCGGGCACGGGCCGCTCAACCACGCGGTGACGCTGTCAGGCCAGTAGCCGGATGCGATGCGTCGCGGCGCGCTGCTCGCCGGGCGGGATCAGCAGCAGGCCGGGTTTTTCGGCGAATTCGCCGTCGAAGCCGACGGGGCTCGCGTAGCCGGCCCACGGCTCGATGCACAGGAAGTCGGCGCCGGGCTTCATCCACAGGCCGAGTTCGGAAAATCCGTGCCAGGAGAGCTCGATCCCCGGGGCGCCGGGGGCAAAAAAGCGCACCGAATTGCTGGCGGGACGATCCAAAATGAGCGCGTCGTCGGCGAACAGCGATTCGGTGAGCCGCAGCGTGCGCCCGGCGATGGGCGAGGGCAGGGCGCCGGGCCGCAACAGCCCCGCGTCGAGCCGCCGTACCGGGGCAGGCTCCGGCGCAGAGAATTCGAGGATGTGCGAGTCCTTGCCGATGCCCTCCGCCAGCGGCCAGCGGAACGCCGGGTGTGCGCCCATCGAGGCGGGGAGGGGTTCGGGGCCGGTGTTGGCGATGGTGTAGGTGGTGGTGAGCGCGTCGGCCTCGGCGGTGTAGGCGACCTCGAAACGGAAGGCGAAGGGGTAGCGGGCGCGGGTCCAGTCGTCGTCCGCCAGCACCAGCCGGCATGCCCGTGGGGTCCGTTCCAGCCAGGTGAAGCGCCGTTCGCGGGCGAAGCCGTGCCGCCCCATGGTCGTGACCGTGCCGCGATGGCGCAGCGTGTCGCCGGCAAGCTGGCCGACGATGGGGAACAGCACCGGCGCATGGCGCGGCCAGGCCGGCAGCGCCTGCCAGAGGAATTCGCGCCCGGTGCCGTCGCGCAGGGATTGCAGCTCCGCCCCGTCGGCGGCGATGCGGGCGGCGATGCGGGCGGCGGCGATGGCGTGCTGGTCCATGGGCGTCCTTTCCGGGTGGTGCAGGGCCGCGCCGTCCCGGCCCCGGCGAGCCTAACGCGGGCCGAGCTGACGGGCGATGGATGAAAATGACATTTGGATTGAATTTA
>JAKBCB010000010.1 GCA_021808185.1 Pseudomonadota bacterium | reverse complement strand
GGCTGGGGCTGGGCACCGTCCGCGATGGCGTGGGCGTGGGCGGCCGAGACGACGGTGCGGCGGGGCTCGGTACAAGATCCGACCGTGCCGCGGTCGGCGGCGCCGAGATCGGCGGCGAGGCACTCGGTGCCGCCTGCGAGAGCGCGGCGGGCGGTGGAGGTGGCGGCACCGAGGGGCGTGGCGCCGGTTGCGGCAGGGCTGCGGCGGGCGGTGGTGGGGGTGGCACGGACAGGCGCGGCATCGGCGGCGACGGCGTCGCCGCCGGCGGCGGAGGCGATGGCGGTGGCACCGCCGGGCGTGGCACTGGCTGCGACAGGGTGGCGGCTGGTGGCGGTACCGTCTGGCTCGGCGCCGCGCTGGGCGGTGCCGCCGGCGGCGAAGGCGGTGTCGCGGGCCGTGCCTCCCCGGGGGTACTGGGCGGTTGTCCGGGACCGATGACCATTTCGAACGACGTCGGCGACACCGCCGCCTGCTCTTCCGGCCGATGCATCGCGAGCAGCACGATCAGCAGCAACGCCAGAAGATGCAGCAGCGCCGAGACACCGAGCAAGCGCAGCAGCCGCCGGCCGCGCGACCGCCACCGCGGCCCCGCCATGGTCAGCGGTCGCGCCGGCCATGCGGCCACGGCAAGGGTCGGCGGATCGAGCGTTGTCATTTCACGGGGCGTATCAACATGGCCGGAGTGGCGCGGCGTGTAAAAAGCATTTTACCGCGGCGGCAATGCTCCGGCGACGGCCGGCGGGGCAGCACGCCGGCGGTGCCAGGGCATCAGCAGCCCTTGGGCAGCAGTTTGAACTCCATCAGCTTGCCGGCCATCACGAAGTCGCCGAAATCCATGACCAGATCGTCGGCGACGCCATTGTCCCAGTAGCGCATCGAGACTTCGTAGTCCGGCTCCTGCTTGTCCGGGGCGCGATCGAAGAAGGCGATGTGGAACTTGCCGCTCGGCAGCTTCATCAGGTCCGGCCACTTGCCCTGCGGCGCGCTCGTCCAGGCGCCGATGACGATCGAACTGTCCTGCGGACCGGTGGCGGTGGTGCCGTCGAACAGTGGCAGGGCCAGGAATTTCTTGCCCTCCCTGGCGGCGGCGAGCAACGCCTCGGTGTGCTTCATCGGGAACAATGTCCCGGCGGGCAGCGGCTTGCTGTCGGTCGTGGGGCTGGTGAACACGGCGGTTCCGGCCTGCCCGGTCGCTTTCAGCGTGGCATCGCCCGCCACATCGCTGGTGACGGACTGGTCGGTGGTCTGCTTCATGCGAAAGCGCAGTTTCAGGCCGTCCTTGCTTTCCCAGGTCGTGTAGTCGGACAGCATTTGCACGTCCTGGCCATCGCGGTTGGTGATGGTCATTTGCAGCCGCTGGTTTGTGGCCCAGCCGTCGCAGACGTCCTGCACCTCGTACGCCATGGTGCCGGTGGCGGAGGTCACGTCGCCGCCGTGGGAGTTGGAGAGTTTCAGGTCGTACATCGCGCGATGCGCGGCAAGGTCGGCGGCACCGGCGGCACCGGCTGCCCCGAGGAGGCCAACAACAAAGGCAACGGCCAGGACGGCCGGGCGGCGCATGGGCATCCGCGATCTCTCCCGAGCATAATGCCCGAACATAGGAACGCGCGGGCCGAAGCGCCAGCGCGCCGGCCCGCCATGCACCCTCGCGTCAGTGCCAGCCGCCGAGGCAGGCCGCCGCCCGCGCCGGATCGCGCAGCACGAGCACGGTCGCCGGGCGACACCACAGCTCCGGCGCCATCCTGGGCCGCGCCGCGTGGGCCAAACGGCGCCGCAGGCGGCGGAGCAGCCGGGTCAGACGATCCATGATGCGCTCCGTTAGCCGCGGTTGAGGGCGAGTTGCACCACGCGGACCACCACGATGCCCACGGCGAGCACGAGATACAGGCGCAGCACGGTCATCCAGAGCTTCTTCGCCGGCGTCAGGTCCAGCGGCGCGAGTTCTTGCAGCGGCGGCATCCGCCACACGGCGCGCGGGAGTTCGGGCACCTCGGCCCCCGCTCCGCGCGGCCCGCGCAGCAGTGCCCAGCCCGCCAGCGCCAGCACGCCGGCCACGGCACCGCCGCCGAGAATCCATAGAATTTGCCGGTCGCCGATCTCCGGATACACCACCGAGGCGGTCAGAACGATGCTGAGCAGCACCAAGACCGCGATCACGATGCCGGTGAACAGGTTCAGCCAGCGCCCGTTCACCCATGGCCCGAGCACCGCTCGGTCGTTGCACAACAGCAGCAGAAACACCGTGGCACTGGGCAGCAGCACACCGGCGAGCACCTGCACCGCCTCCGTGATGAGGCCGAGCGGCGAACCCGGCACCAGCACCAGCACGGCCGCGGCCAGGATCAGGCCGCAATACACGAGATAGAAGCCCTTCGCGTCGGACGCCTTGCGGTGCAGCGAGTGGCGCAGCGACAGCACATCGCCAATGGCGTAGGCGGTCGCGAGCGAGACGGCGGCGGCGCCGATGATGGCAGCGTCGATCAGGGCAATGGCGAACAGCACGCCGACCACGGGCGAGGCGTATTTGCCGAAGCCCGCGGCGACGCCGCCCGCATCGGTGAAATTGCCGAATTCGGGCTGACCCGCGAACACGGCGGCACTGGCCACCATCAGTGCCGCCGCGCCGATCATCACGATCAGGATGCCGATCCACAGATCGGCTTTCTCGTACGGGATGAAGCGCGGCGTGATGCGCTTGTCGATCACGTAGCTCTGCTGGAAGAACAACTGCCAGGGCGCCACAGTGGTGCCGACGAGGCCGATCACCAGCAGCATGATGTCGGACAGCTTGCCCTGCGGCAGGCCGGGGATCAGAAAGTCGTGGATCGCCTGGCCAGGGGCCACGTGCACAGCCAGCGCGATCGGCACCAGCAGCAGGCTGCCCAGGCACAGCATCAGCGCGAACCGCTCGAAACGGCGGAAATTGCCGGTGCTGGCGGCCGCCATCGTGGCCAGCGCCGCGAGGCCCACGCCCAACAGCTTCGAGACACCGAGATAATCCAGGGCAAGGCTGATGCCGATGAACTCGGTGACGATGGTCAGGCCGTTGAGCACGAACAGGTCGATGACGCTGAACGCGCCCCAGAATTTTCCGAAACGTTCCAGGATCAGCCGCGCGTGGCCCACGCCGGTGACGGCGCCGAGTCGCAGCACCATTTCCTGGTTCACGTACAGCACGGGGATCAGCAGCAGCAGCGTCCACAGCAGCGCGGTGCCGTAGGTCTGTCCCGCCTGGGTGTAGGTGGCGAAGGCACCGGCATCGTTGTCGCCCACCATGACGATCAGGCCCGGGCCGAGGATCGCGAGCAGCGTGGTCAGGCGGCGGCGCCAGGTGCGGCGCGGATGCGTATCGTGCTGGAAAATGGTGCCCAGCGCGCCCTCGATGTCGCCGAGATGGGCGGTGTCAAGCACGGCGGCGCGGGCGGGCGCCTGGATGTCGGGGATATGGGCCATCGGATCGGTCTCCAGCGGTGCCGCACCGCTCTGCTGTCGTGAGTGAGGCGAGCGAAGCCGCCGCCCGTACGCCAAGGGGAAGCGGCGTTCAGCAGCCCGCGCGGCCGTAGCCGCGCGGGGAGGCCGTCAGTATGGGGGAACCAGGGGCACCCGCCCCTGCTGCCAACAGGATTGCACTTGGCCGCCGCTTTCCAGGCGCCAAGACAGCGACAAAGCCGTCGCCCGGCCAAATGCCTCGCCGGCGGTCGGCACCCGCGCAGCAACGTGCACAGCCGCGCCGTGCCGGAAGGCAGCTGGGTTCAGGCGCGAACGAACATACTGGAGAAAGGCGGCCATGGGCGCCTCCTTCTGCTCAAGCGTGGTTGCTCAAGCCCGGAGGCGATGGCCGCTGGGGGTCAGCCGATGGCTGCCGCTCCGGCGGTCACATGCGCTATCCGGGCAACGGAACAGCCCAGACGGATGGCGGCAGCCGGCATGGGCCGACTGTGGCACTCCGTGGGCTGGCTGCTAGATCGCGGGTTCATGTGATCCCTGTCTCTGGTTGCGGGCCGGCGGCTGCCGGGGTGCCCGCGCGACAACGTGGCGCGCGGATACGATATCGGCCATTAGACCCGGCCTGCGGGCCGATCAAGTGTCTTGTGACAAGCCCATGACCGCGCCACGCGGGCATCTAGCCGAGCAGATGCCCGATCACCCGCGCCGTGTAATCGACAACCGGAATGATCCGCCCGTAGTTGATCCGTGTCGGGCCGATCACGCCGATGGCGCCGACGATGCGGCCCCCGGAATTGCGCGCCGGCGCCACCACCATTGCCACCCCGGACGTGCCGAACAGTCCGCTCTCGGCGCCGATGAAGATGCGCACCCCGTCGCTCGTTTCAGCGAGGTCGAGCAGGCGCAGCATCGTCTCCTGCGTCTCCAGCCGCTCGAACAGCCGCTGCACGGCGGCGAGGTTTTCGATCTGGGTCACGTCCGACAGCAGCCGTGCCTGCCCACGCACGATCAGGCTGCCGCCGCGGGCGTCGCCGGTCCAGGTGGCAAGCCCCGCCTCGACCACCTTGGCCGCCAGTTCGTCCAGGTGGGTGCGGTCGGCGGCCATGTCCTCGGCAACCGCGCGGCGCAGTTCCACCAGCGAGCGCTCCGCGAGGCGGGCATTGAGGTAGTTGCTCGCTTCCTGCAGCGCCGAAGGGGGCACGCCCGGGGGTATCTCGATCACCCGGTTCTCCACCTGCCCGTCGGCGTTCACCAGCACGACCAGCGCACGGCCGGAGCCGAGCGGGACGAATTCGATGTGCCTGAGCGCGCCCTCGCTTTTCGGCGCCAGCACCACGCCGGCGGCGGCGGACAGGCCCGACAGCGTGGCCGATGCCTCGCCCAGCGTGGCTTCCAGGCTGCGGCCCGAGGTGGTCAGCGCGCCGGTGATCGCCTCGCGGTCCTCGTCCGACAACTCGCCGAATTGCAGCAGACCATCGACGAACAGCCGGAGCCCTCGCTCCGTCGGCAGCCGGCCGGCCGAGGTGTGCGGCGCGAACAGCAGGCCCGCGTCGGTCAGGTCCGACATCACGTTGCGGATAGTCGCGGGCGAGAGCGCGATCGGCAGGATGCGCGACAACGTGCGGCTGCCGACCGGCTCACCGGTGACGACGTACTGCTCGACGATCTCGCGCAGCACCGCGGCCGAACGCGCGTCCAGCGCGGGAGCGAGCGGGGGCGGGCGGACACCGGGCAGCGGGCGGGGTTTGGCGGGTGGGGTGATTGGCTGGTCCATGGCTCTGGTCAACCCTTCGGCTGAGCAGGTAGGTGCGGAACCGGACGGGTCAACACCGCCGGTGATCCCCCACTCTTGCGGAAGCCGGCGCCGGACGCCATAGGCACGTCGCCCAAACACGAACGGAATGCCCCATGCGCCCCTCCGGCCGCGCGCCCGACCTCCTGCGCGACGTCTCCTTCATCCCCGGCTTCGCCCGCCATGCGGAAGGTTCCTGCCTCATCAAGATGGGCGGGACGGAGGTGCTGTGTGCCGCGAGCGTGGAGGCACGGGTGCCGCCATTCCTGCGCAATTCCGGCCAGGGCTGGGTGACGGCGGAATACGGCATGCTGCCGCGCGCGACGCACACGCGCGGCGATCGGGAGGCCGCGCGGGGCAAGCAATCCGGCCGGACGCAGGAAATCCAGCGCCTGATCGGGCGCAGCCTGCGCGCCGTGGTGGACCGGGCGGCGCTGGGCGAGATGACCATCACGCTGGATTGCGACGTGCTGAACGCCGATGGCGGCACACGCTGCGCCGCCATCACCGGCGCGTGGGTGGCGCTGTCGCTCGCGATCCGCCATCTGATCCGGATGAACGTGCTGAAGGCCTCGCCGATCACCGGGCAGGTCGCGGCCGTCTCCTGCGGGCTGGTCGGCGGCGCGCCGGTGCTCGACCTCGATTACGAGGAAGACTCCTCGGCCGATGCCGACGCCAATTTCGTGCTGACGGATGGCGGCGGGATCGTGGAAATCCAGGGCACGGCGGAAAAGGCGCCGTTCTCCGAGACGCAGTTCTCGGCACTGATGGCGCTGGCCAGGCAGGGCACGGGGCGGCTGTACGAGTTGCAACGCGCTGCGCTGGGCGCCGTCTGATGGCGCGGCAACTGGCGCGCGGCAGCCGGCTGGTGATTGCCACCCACAATCCCGGAAAGCTCGCGGAAATCGCCGATCTGCTGGCGCCGCATGGGGTCTCGGCCATCTCGGCGGGGGAACTGGGACTGCCGGAGCCGGAGGAGACGGCGCCGGATTTCACCGGCAACGCGCGGCTGAAGGCGCTCGCGGCGGCGGCGGCTTCGGGGCTGCCGGCGCTCGCGGACGATTCCGGGTTCTGCGTTGCCGCCCTTGGCGGCGCGCCTGGGGTGTTTTCCGCGCGCTGGGCCGGCCCCACGAAAGACTTCGCCGAGGCCATGCGACGCGTGCACCACGACGCCGCCGAGGCGGGCGACGCTCGGGCCTGGTTCGCCTGCGCGCTGTGTCTGGCGTGGCCGGACGCGCACACCGAGACATTCTTCGGCCGCGTGGACGGCACCTGGGTCTGGCCGCCGCGCGGGGAGCGCGGCTTCGGCTACGACCCGATGTTCCTGCCCGCCGGGGGCGCGCTGACCTACGGCGAGACCGCGCCTGACGAAAAACACGCCACCAGTCATCGCGCGCGGGCGTTCAAGCAGTTGCTGGCGAGCTGCTTCGCGTAGCACGGGCATCGTCGCGGCGGCGGCCGGTCCGATTGCCCGGCACGGCCGTGTAATGCTTTAGTAAGGCACACCATCGGGGGGCACGACGTGGTCAGCACACGCGCATCGAAGTCGCTGTATATCCAGGTGCTGATCGCCATCGTGGCCGGTGTTGCGCTGGGACATTTTTCCCCCGACATCGCCACCCTGATGCAGCCGTTCGGCGAGGGGTTCGTCAAGCTGGTGAAGATGATGATCGCGCCGATCATCTTCATCACCGTCGTCGTCGGCATCGGCAAGCTAACGGACACCGCCGAGGTCGGGCGCATCGGCCTCAAGGCGATCGTCTATTTTGAAATTCTAACAACCATCGCCATGCTGATCGGCCTGGTGGTCGGCCATCTGGTGCGGCCCGGCATCGGCATGAACGTCGATCCCGCGACGCTCGACGCCAGGGCGGTGGCGAAATACACCACGGCCCCGCACCTGGGCGTTGCCGACTTCCTGCTCAACATCATTCCCGACACCATCGTTGGCGCCTTCGCCAAGGGCGACATCCTGCCGGTGTTGTTCTTTGCCGTGTTGTTCGGTGTCGGCGTCGCCAATATCGGCGAGCGCGGCAAGGTCATGCTGCATGTGCTGGAGGAGGTGAACAACGCGCTGTTCGCTGTGATTACCATCATCATGCGGGTCGCTCCGCTCGGCGCGTTCGGGGCGATGAGCTTTACCGTGGGCAAATACGGCATCGGCGCGCTGGCCAATCTCGGCATCCTCATGGTGTGCTTCTACCTCACCTGCGCGCTGTTCATCTTTCTGGTGATGGCGGGCGTGATGCGGCTGGCCGGGCTGCGGCTGTGGCCGCTGCTGCGCTACCTGCGCGAGGAATTCTTCATCGTGCTGGGCACCAGTTCCTCCGAGGCGGCGCTGCCCTCGCTGATGGCGAAGCTGGAGGGCCTCGGCTGCGCGCGCCCGCTGGTCGGGCTCGTGGTACCGCTGGGGTATGCGTTCAATCTCGACGGCACCTCGATCTATTTCACCATGGCCATCACCTTCATCGCGCAGGCACTGAACATTCCCCTGTCCTGGGGCGACTACGTGCTCATTCTGGGCGTGCTGCTGCTGACCTCGAAGGGCGCCGCGGCGGTGACGGGTGGCGGCTTCATCACGCTGGCGGCGACACTTTCGACGCTGAGCGGCAAGGTGCCGGTGACCGGCATCGTGCTGGTGCTGGCCATCGATCGCTTCATGAGCGAGGCGCGCGCGATCACGAACCTGTTCGGCAACTCGGTGGCGACGATTTTCGTGGCCCGGTGGGAGGGCCAGCTCAATGTCGAGCTGGCGCGTCGCGTGCTGGCGGGGGAGGCGGTGCCGGCACCGGCCGAGTGAGCAGGCGCAACACCGATCCATCGATGGCGGCAATCTCCGCTTGTTGCGCTCGCCCGTCGCAACAAACGTCATGGCACCTTCATTGTCGTGGGCACCCCGCGCGCGCTATGAGGAGGCTGTCATGCAGCCCGCGCCCCGCCGCCTGAAAGCCAAGCGCCTGCCGCTGCTCCGCCGCCCGGCCGAGCCGGCGGAGGAAGTCTGGAACACGCTGTCGCTGCCCGCCAACCACAAGATCGTCCGCCGGCTGCGCGCCGTGCGGCGCGGCGTGGTGATCGTGCTGTGGACGCTGGTCTCACTGTTGGTGCAGTCCGCGATGATCGCGCTGCCCGGGCGGGGCAAGGTGGTGTTCGCGCGGGTCTATTGGTCCACCATGTGCCGGTTGGTCGGCCTGCGCGTGCGCATGGTCGGCCCACGCCTGCGCCGCCACACCGCCGGCGGGCGACCGATCGTGTACGTCTCGAACCACTCCTCCTGGCTCGATGTCCTGGTGCTCGGCGGGCGGCTGGAAGCCTGTTTCATCGCCAAGGAAGAAGTCGCCGGCTGGCCGCTGATCGGCTGGATCGCCAGGCTCGGCCGTACCGTCTATGTCCGCCGCCAGCGCACCTCGACCGGGCGCGAGCGCGACGACATGCGGCTGCGCCTGTCCGCCGGCGACGATCTCATTCTGTTTCCCGAAGGCACCACGTCCGACGGCTCGCGCGTGCTGCCGTTCCGTTCGGCGTTCCTCTCCATCGCCGAATTGCCCGCGACCGCGGACGGCAAGCCACCGCTCGTGCAGCCGGTCTCGGTGGTATATGACCGCCTCGCGTATCTGCCGACCGGGCGGGCGACGCGGCCGTTGTTCGCTTGGTACGGCGACATGGACATCGGCTCGCATTTCTGGCGCCTCGCACAGCATCGCGGGCTGCGCGCGACGGTGCTGCTGCACCCGCCGCTCGATCCCACGGCGTTCCCCAGCCGCAAGGCGCTGGCGCAGGCGACCTGGGCGGCGGTGGCCGATGGGGCGGCGGCGCTGCGGCAGAACCGCCCGCCGCGTCCCGTGCCCGCCGGCGCAGAGAGCGGCGAGCATGTCACCTCCCCTGCATTCGCGTGACGGAACCGCGACATTCTTGCCCATTTGCTTGACACGCCCACCGATTTTGCTGCGAGACTGCGGCAGGATGCAGCAGACCGACAAGGAGGCTGTTTCGTTCCCTTGCGCTTGACCCGCGCCCGCCACCCGACCATTGCTCCCCGCCTTCTCGGCCGGGCTTGTCCGGCCGTCTTGAGGGCGAGTTTGTGAGCGACGAATCTGGCCAATCCGCCGGCGCCAAGGTCAACACCCGCCGGCTGCACGTCATCACCTGGGGCTGCCAGATGAACGTGTACGACAGCACCCGGATGACGGACGTGCTTGCCCCGCTCGGTTACGCGCCCGCCGAAGCACCCGATGGTGCTGATATGGTGATCCTGAACACCTGCCACATCCGCGACCGCGCCGCCGAAAAGGTGTTCTCCGAACTCGGCCGGCTGCGGCTGCTCAAGCAGGCGCGGGAGGCCGAGGGCGGGCGGATGATCTTGGCCGTTGCCGGCTGCGTGGCGCAGGCGGAGGGGGCGGAAATCCTGGCCCGCGCTCCCTATGTGGATATCGTGCTCGGCCCGCAGACCTATCACCGCCTGCCCGAAATGGTCGCCCGCGCCAGCCGCGCGGCGGGGGCCGTGATCGCGACCGATTTTCCGGCCGAGGACAAGTTCGACCATCTGCCGGAGGCATCGGCGCCGTCCGGCCCGACCGCGTTCCTGACCATCCAGGAGGGCTGCGACAAGTTTTGCTCGTTCTGCGTGGTGCCCTACACGCGCGGGGCCGAGCAAAGCCGCCCGCTGGGGGCCGTGGTGGCCGAGGCCCGCCGGCTGGTGGCGCTGGGTGCCCGCGAAATCACCCTGCTCGGCCAGAACGTGAATGCCTGGCACGGCGAGGGGCCACACGGGCCGTCCACGCTGGGACATCTGGTTCGTGCGCTGGCCGAGATCCCCGACCTCGCGCGCATCCGCTACACCACCTCGCACCCGCGCGACATGGACGACGACCTGATCGCGGCCCATGCCGAGGTGCCGCAGCTCATGCCGTTCCTGCATCTGCCGGTGCAATCAGGCGCGGACCGCATTCTGGCGGCGATGAACCGCCGCCACACCGCCGCGGACTACCTTCGCCTGATCGACCGGCTGCGCGCGGCGCGGCCCGACCTCGCACTGTCATCCGACTTCATCGTGGGCCACCCCGGCGAGACAGAGGCCGATTTCGCCGCCACCATGGCGCTGATTGAGCGGGTCGGCTTCGCGCAGGCGTTCAGCTTCAAATACTCGCCCCGTCCCGGCACCCCGGCCGCCGGCGCGCCCACGCAGGTGCCGGAGGCAGAGAAGGACCGGCGGCTTCAGGCGCTCCAGGCGCTGCTGCGCGAACAGCAGGCCGCCTTCAACGCCGACTGCGTCGGCCGCACCGTCGATGTTCTCGTCACCGGCCCCGGCCGCCGCCCCGGCCAGATCGGCGGGCGCACGCCGTGGCTGCAACCCGTCCACGCCGACGGTCCGGACGGGCTCGCCGGCCGGATCGTGCGCGTCAAAATCGTCGCCGCGCATCAGAACTCCCTCTCGGCCACTCTTCTCCCGCATCCCCAGGAACAGGAGCGAACCCAAGCTTGAGCGACATCGCCGCGACCCCGGCTGACCGCATACCCTCCGACCGTCCGACCCCGGAGCGCGTTCCGGGCAAGGCCCTCACCCTGCATTTCGCCGACAACACGCTGCTGCCGCTGTTGCTCGGCGACCACGACCGCCATCTGGCGCGGCTGGAACAAGGGCTCGGCGTGCGTCTGTCGTGTCGCGGCAACCGGGTGGCCATTGCCGGCGATCCGGCCCGGGTGGAGGCGGCGCAACTGGCGCTGACCGGGTTGTGGCGGCGGCTGGAGCGGGGCGACGCGGTGACTCAGGCCGATGTGGACGCGGCCATCCGCATGTCCGATTTCGAGGACCCGCGCCTGCCGCTCTCGGACGCGCCGGCGATCCGCACCAAGCGCGGCGCGGTGGGGCCACGCAGCCCCGGCCAATCAGCCTACATGGAGGCGCTGTCCCGGGCCGAGATGGTGTTCGGCATCGGCCCGGCCGGCACGGGCAAAACCTACCTCGCGGTGGCGCAGGCCGTCGCCATGCTGCAAGCGGGGAAAGTGGATCGCATCGTGCTGTCCCGCCCGGCGGTGGAAGCAGGCGAACGCCTCGGCTTCCTGCCGGGAGACCTGAAGGAGAAGGTCGATCCCTACCTGCGCCCGCTCTATGATGCGCTCAACGACATGATGCCGGGCGAACAGGTCGTCCGCCGCATGGCGACGGGGGAAATCGAAGTCGCTCCCCTCGCCTTCATGCGAGGCCGCACGCTGGCGCATGCTTTCGTGATTCTGGACGAGGCGCAGAACACGACGCCGGTGCAGATGAAGATGTTCCTGACCCGCATGGGCGAGGGTACCCGGATGGTCATCACCGGGGATCTGACCCAGGTGGATTTGCCCGCCGGCACCCGATCCGGCCTGCGCGACGCGCTCGACACGCTGGAGGGGGTGGCAGGCATCGCCGTCTGCCGCTTCGACAAGCGCGACGTGGTGCGCCACCCGCTGGTCGCGCGCATCGTCGATGCCTACGACCAGCGCGCCGCCGCCGAGCGCGACACGCGGCGAGGCCGCACCGCTGGTGGCGAGGCAGCCGCGGGCACGTAAATGGACCCCACAAGCAGTCGGTTCCCCACCTCGGTGGGGAACCAGATCATCGTGGCGGACGCAAACTGGCGCCGCCTCATCCGCCGCCCCGAAGCCCTCGCGGCGCGGGCGGCCCATGCCGCCGGCGGTATCGCGACCATCGTGCTAGTGTCGGACGCGGACGCCAAACGCCTCAATGCCCGGCATCGCGGCCGCAACAAGCCGACCAACGTCCTGACCTTCGACCCAGCCGCCCCCGGCCTGCCCGGCGAGATCGTGCTCGCCCTCGGCACCGTGCGGCGAGAGGCGGCGGCGGAGCGGAAGCGGCCGGCAAACCATCTCGCCCATCTGGTGGTCCACGGCGCGCTGCATCTACAGGGCCACGACCATCACCACCCGGGCGAGGCGCGCCGGATGGAAATGGCCGAGAGCCGGATCATGCGCCGCCTCGGCCTGCCCAACCCCTGGCGTCGGGCATGAGCGCCACCACCCGCAGCCGCTTCCGCGCGCGCCTCGGCATGCTGATCGGCCGCCGGGCGCCCGAGCCCAGCGTGCGCGAATCCATCGCCGAACTGGTGCAGGAAGCCGCCGAGGCGGCGCAACTGCCCGGCCAGACACCGGAGCTGGACCGCCAGGAACGCGCGCTGATCGCCAACGTGCTGCGCCTGCGCGGCATCACCGCGGACGACGTGATGGTGCCGCGCGCCGACATCGTTGCGATGCGGGTGGACGTGACACTCGACCAGGCAGTGGCGCTGTTCCGCCAGGAAGGCCATTCCCGCCTGCCCGTGTATCACGAGCAACTCGACGACGTGGTGGGCATGGTCCACATCAAGGACGTGTTCGCCTATGTCGGCCGGCCCGAGGCGTTCAAGCTGGAAAGCATCCTGCGCCGGCCGCTGCTGGTCGCTCCCCAAATTCCCGTGCTCGACCTGCTGCTGCAGATGCGGCAGGCGCGCATGCATCTGGCGCTGGTGGTGGACGAGTACGGCGGCATCGACGGGCTGGTGACGATCGAGGATCTGGTCGAGACCATCGTCGGCGACATCTCGGACGAGCACGACGAGATCGCCGGCCCCATGGTGATCGAACGCGGCGACGGCGCGCTGGACATCGACGCCCGCCTGCCGGTCGAGGATTTCGAGGCCCGCGTCGGCGCCGTGCTGACCGAGGACGAGCGGGAGGCGGATATCGACACGCTCGGCGGCCTGGTGTTCACGCTCGCCGGCCGCGTGCCGGCGCGGGGCGAGGTGCTGAGCCATCCATCGGGCTGGGAGTTTCGCGTGATGGAGGCCGATGCCCGGCGCATCCGGCGGCTGCGGGTGCGACGGGCCGGCCCGCCCGGTCCAGCGACGGCGGCGTAGCGGGGAAGGCAAGGCTGGGGCTTTGCCCCGCCCGGACCCCGGCGAAGGCGCCCGCGCGATGGCACGCGGTGCCGGCATCCGCGTACGGCGTGCCTACCCCGCCGGCAGCGCCAGCCGGCCCGCGCCCCAGGTGATGTGCCCGGCCGTGTGGCACACGGGGCAGGCCGGCAGCCAATGCGCCTGCTCGGTGCCGCAGGTCTCGCAATGCCAGCGCGGATCGGGCTCGGCGGTCGCGGCCCGGCGCAGCGCGTCGCGTTGCGCCGCGCGACCGGCTTCGGTCTCGCCGCGTTCGGCTGCTTCCAGATCGGCCAGCAGCACCCACAGCCGCTTCTGATTCATCCCGGCCGAGCGCGCCGCGTCCAGGTGGTGGCGCGCCTCGCCGGTCAGCCCGGCTTGCAGGCAGACGCGCGCCAGCATCAGGTGCGTCTCCGCCGCCTCGGGGTTCACGGCGGCGATGCGCCCGGCCTCACGCACGCGCAGCAACGGGTCCTCGACGAAGCCGAGCCAGAAATCCGCCAGTTCGGGTTGCGGGCTGGCGCGCCACGCCTCGCGGATCACGTCGAAGGCTTTCACTTCGCGCCCGGCCGCGCGCAGCCGTGACGAATAGGCCAGCGCCGCGGGACCGAAGCCGGGCGCCTGTTTCCACGCTTGTTTCGCCAGCTTCAGCGCCGTCGCCGCGTCCGGCTCGGTCTGTGCCGCCGCCGTGGCCAGCGCCGCGCGCGACGCGCCTGGGCCGGACAGCCGCAGCGCCTCGGCCCAGTTGCCGGTGCGCACCGCCAGTTGCGCCCGTTCGTCGCGCAGCCACGCGCCGGCGGGATGCACTTCCTCGGCCCGCTCGGCGATCCGCGCGGCGTCCGTCCAGGCTTCCCTGGTCATCGCCTGTCGGAACAGGCCGCGCAGGCCAAGCAGCGCCGCGTCGCCGCGCGCCGCCAGGGTGCGGTACAGCTCCGTGGCCTCGTCCTCGCGTTCGGCCAGCCTTGCCGCCTCCGCCGCCAGCAGCAGCGTTTGCGGCGTGTCGCCGAGCAGTTTGCGCGCCCGCGCCGCTTCCCGTCTCGCGCCGCCGGGCTCGCTCGCCGCCAGCGCCACCAACGTCCGCGTCACGGCTTCGTCGCCATGCACGCGCCGCCGCCGCCCACGCCAGCCACCGATGCGCAATGGAATGCCCAACACCCAGCCGAGCAACCGCAGCAGTGCCACCAACACCAGCACGATGACGATCACGCCGAGCAGCGCGAGCGCCGTCGAGGTTTCGACCTCCAGCGCCCCCAGGCTGACGGAGACGGTGCCGGGCAGCCCGGCCAGCCACCACGCGAACGCAACGACAATCGCGGCGATGGCGACGATCCAGATGACCCGGCGCATCAGCCGCGCGCCATCTGCGTGAGCGCGGCGCGGGCATCGAGCAGCGCCTTGGCTTGGCCGCGCCAGTCGGCCATCGCCTGTGCCGCCGAGCTGTCCAGCCCGTCCAGCACGGTCAACGCGCCGGCGAGATCGCCCGCCTCGACGCGCGCCTGCGCCTCGCCCAGCAGCGTCGCCGCCGGGGCGCCGACCAGCACCTGGTTGCCCTTGCGGATCGTGACCAGTGAACTCGCGTGCATCAGGATGCGCTCGCCGAGGGATTTGCCGTCGGCGGCCGGTCGGCTCGCCTTTTCCGCCGCGTCCGCCGCGATGGGGAAGGACAGGCGCAGCCCCGCCTCGGTCGGCGGCTTGGCTTTGGCAAACCTGGCCAGGGCCGGGGGCGCGCCCGGCAGGTCGCCGAGCGGCTCGCCCATGTCCAGGGCCGCAAGCGCCTGCTGCACCCTTTGCGCCGTCGCCGCGCGCTCGGCCAGCGAGCCCTCGCGCTGCTCGGCGGCTTTCAACCGTGTCGCCAGTTCGGTCATCTGTGCCGTCAGCGCGGCGCTGTTGTCGCTGGTCACGATCTGGGGCGGCGGCGGAGCCGGGACGGGGCGGCTCTCCAACGCGCCGATGCGCTGCTCCAGCACCTTCACCCGTGTTTCCAGGGCGACGACGCGCGCGGGCTCGACGGCGGGGGGCGGCGGCACCGAAAGCTCGGCGATGCGCAGGCGCATCTCCACCTGGCTGTTCCAGATCCAGGCGAGCACGACCAGCACGAAGATGAAGCCGATCGCCGTCAGCACCGGCAGCGCCGAGCGGAAGGGCTGTGCCGCCGGCGCGCCGCTCGCATCGGCGGGGGCGGGTGCCGGCGGGCGCGGCGCCGGTGGGACGGGCGGCACCGATGGCTTCGCCGCCGTCGGCTTGGCGGACTCGGCCGGCTTCGCGCCGGTCGCCGGGGCCTTCGGTACCTCGGTCTGGGTTACACTCGCCGGCTTGGGTGATGCCGCGGCGGCAGCGGCGGGCACGCTTGCGGCGGGCACCGGCTTCGCCTGGTCGGACGGTGGCGCCGCGGCGGCCGTCGGTGACGGGACTTTGGCGTCGGGTGGGGTCGGGGTTGGCTCGGTCATGACAACAGGGTCAGCAGTTCATCTTGGTTGGGGTGCGATGCAACACGGACACGCAGCCACGGCAAGCTCCTCAGCGCTGCCTCGGTCGGAGGGGATATGGCGAGCGCCTCGATTCCTTGCACGATCTCGGCCGACATGTCGCGTTGCAAGATGGTCACGAAGGTGCGGGCGGACTGCGGTGAGAAGAAGAGCGCCGCTTTTACCCGCCGCTCGGCAAGGGCGGCTCGCGCCGCCACCGGCAGCGCTTCGGCGGGGCGGGCGGCATAGGCCACGCGCCGCAGCACCGTGAAACCGCGCGCCCGCAAATCCGCCGCCAGAGCCGTCCCCTGGCCCTCGCCACTGGCCAGCAGCAAAGGCCCGGCCGAGGGAACGCACCGCGACGCCACCAGTTCGGCAAGTGCGGCCGCGTCCCGCCCGGCGCTGAGGACGGTGGCGAACCCCGCCATGCGCGCCCGCGCGGCGGTCGCGTCGCCGACCGCGAACAGGGGTAGCCGATGCAACGCCGCGGGCAGCGCCGGCAGCGCGTTGCCGCTGGTCACCAGAACCGCTTGCGGCTGGCCGGGCGCGGCAAGCGCCCGTGTCGCGATGATCATCGCCGGCGCGAGCACGGGCTGGAACCCCAGGGCCATCAGCCGCGCCGCCGTTTCGCTCGCGCCCGGTTCGGGGCGCGTGACGAGGACGAGATCAGGCAAAAATATCGCTGGGGCTGTCGGCGCGCAGGCTGCGCCCGAGTTCGGCGCCCAGCGCCGCCGCGTCGCCCGGCGCGCCGTGCAGGCCGCGCCTGAGCAGGAAACTGCCGTCCGCCCGCGCCACCAGCCCCGTCAGGTGCAGCCGCCCGTCCGGCAGCAGCCGCGCATGGCCGCCGATCGGGGTACGGCAGGAGCCGTCGAGTTCGCCGAGCAGCGCCCGCTCGGCCAGCGAGACGGCGCGGGCTTCCTGGTCCTCGATCGCCGCGAGCAGGCTGCGCAGCTCGATGTCGTCGGCGCGCACGGTGATGCCGACGATGCCCTGGCAGGCCGCCGGCACCATCGCCTCCGGGTCCAGCACCACGCCCGCCTCGGCGGCAAGGCCGAGGCGCTTGAGCCCGGCCAGCGCGAGCAGGGATGCCGACACCTCGCCGGCGCGGACCTTGGCGAGCCGGGTCTGCACATTGCCACGGAACATGCCGACGCGCAGATCCGGGCGGGCGTGCAGCAACTGCGCCTGCCGCCGCACCGAACTGCTGCCGACAAGCGCGCCGGGGGGCAGCACCGCATACGGGTCCGCCGGGTCCGGGGCGGCGCAATCCGGCCCCAGGATCAGCGCGTCACGGCAATCCTCGCGCGTCAGCGTGCAGGCCAGCACGATGCCGGGGGGCAGCGTGGTTTCCAGATCCTTGAGGCTGTGCACGGCGAAATCGATCCGCCGGTCCGCCATCGCCTCGTGGATTTCCTTGGCGAACAGGCCCTTGCCGCCGATCTCCGACAGCGGCCGGTGCTGCACCGCGTCGCCCGTGGTGCGGATGACGTGTTCCTCGAACACCTCCATCCCGCGCAGCACCGGGCAGAACGTGCCGATGATCGACAGGAAATGCCGGGTCTGCACCAGCGCCAGCGGCGAGCCGCGCGTGCCCACGCGCAAGGGCAGGTTGCGGGCATGCGGCTTGACGTCGGCAGTCGGGCGCGGGTGGGCAGGTGACATAGGGTTAGCCTAGAACACGCGCGGTAGGAGTTGAATACGCCCATGACCGAGATTTCTGGCCCTGTCCTCGGGATCGAGACTTCTTGCGACGAAACCGCCGCCGCCGTGCTGTCGCCGGACGGGCGCGTGCTGGCCGAGGCCGTGCTGAGCCAGCAGGAACACGCGGCCTTCGGCGGCGTGGTGCCGGAGATCGCGGCGCGGGCGCATCTGTTTCATCTTCCCGGCCTAGTGGCCGGTGCCATGGAGCGCGCCGGCGTCGGGTTTGGCGAGCTTGGCGGCGTCGCGGCGACCAGCGGGCCGGGGCTGATCGGCGGGCTGATCGTGGGATCGGGGTTCGGCAAGGGTGTCGCGCTGGCGCACCGGCTGCCCTTCGTGGCGGTGAACCATCTGGAGGCGCACGCGCTGACCGCCCGCCTGCCGGGGCTAGTGCCGGAGGGGCTGGCGTTCCCCTACCTGCTGCTGCTCGTCTCCGGCGGGCATTGCCAGTGCGTGTCGGTCGAGGGTGTCGGCCGCCATGTCCGCCTCGGCGGCACGATCGACGACGCGGTGGGGGAAGCTTTCGACAAGGTCGGCAAACTGCTCGGCGCCGGCTGGCCCGGCGGGCCGGCGGTGGAGCGGCTGGCGGCATCCGGCGATGCCGCGCGCTTTCCCCTGCCCCGCCCGCTGTTCGGGCGGCCGGGCTGCGATTTTTCCTTCTCCGGCCTCAAGACCGCCGTGGCGCAGCTGGTCGCGACCTATCCCCCCGGCCCGCTGCCCGGCCGGGACGCGGCCGACATCGCCGCGAGCTTTCAGCGCGCGGTGGCCGAGGTGATGGCCGACCGCGCGGGCAACGCCATGGACAGCTTCGCCGCCCGCCACGGCTCGCGTGCCCTGGTCGTCGCCGGCGGTGTCGCGGCAAATGCCGCGCTGCGCGGCGCGCTCGCGCAGGCCGCCGCCCGTCGCGGCTTTTCGCTGGTGGCGCCGCCGCTGCGCCTGTGCGGCGATAACGCGGTGATGGTCGCCTGGGCCGGCATCGAGCGGTTGCGGCTTGGGCTGAGCGATCCGCTCGGCCACGCCCCCCGCCCGCGCTGGCCGCTGTCGGAGTTGGCCGCGTGAACTACCGCCACGCCTTTCACGCCGGCAATTTCGGCGATTGCGTCAAGCACGCGCTGCTGATCTGGCTGATCCGCGCCCTGCACCGCAAGCCGGCCCCCATCGCGATCCTCGACACCCATGCCGGGATCGGTCGCTACGATCTGACGACCGGCCCCGCGACCCGCACCGGCGAGGCGTCGCGGGGGATTCTCCGACTGATGGACGATCCGCCGGAGGCGCTGTCCGATTACGTGACGCTGGTGCGCGACCTCGGGCTTTATCCCGGCTCCCCAGCCATTGCCCGCGCCTTGCTGCGGCCAAGGGACCGGCTGATGTGCTGCGAACTGCATCCCGAGGATGTCGTGGCGCTGAAGCACCTGTTCGCCGGCGACGGGCAGGTGGCGGTGCATCGGCGCGATGCCTGGGAGGCGCTGGGCGCCCTGCTGCCCCCGGCAGAGCGGCGCGGCCTCGTGCTGATCGACCCGCCGTTCGAGGCGGCGGACGAATTCGACAAGCTGGCCGCCGGCCTGCGGCTGGGCCACTCCCGGTTTTCCGGCGGCGTGTTCGCCGCCTGGTACCCGATCAAGCATCGCGCTCCGGTGCGCGCCTTCCATATCGCGATGCGCGAGAGCGGCATCCGCGACATCGTGGTGGCGGAACTGTTCCTCCGCGAGCCGCTGGATGCGGCGCGGCTGAACGGAGCCGGGCTGCTGGTGGTCAACCCGCCCTACCGGTTCGAGGCGCAAGCCGCCCCGATCCTCGCAGCACTGCTGGAACGGCTCGGCACGCGCGAGCCGGGCGAGGGGTTTGTGGTGGAGCGGTTGGCCGATGAATAGTGTCGCCGTGATCGGCGCGGGCGCCTGGGGCACCGCCCTGGCGCTTCAGGCGCATCTGGCCGGGCGGCGCGTGACGCTGTGGGCGCGCGACCCGTCGCGGGCGGCAGCGATCGCGGCGAGCCGGGAAAATCCGCGGCTGCCGGGCGTCGTGCTGCCGCCGGAGATCGTTGTCACCGCCGAACTGCCGAGCGCCGATCTGCTGCTGCTGGCGGTGCCGCTCCAGCACATGCGGACCGTGGCACGGGCGCTGCCGCCCGGCGGGCCATTGGTCTGTTGCGCCAAGGGCATCGAGACCGGGACACTTGCGCTTCCGCTCGATGTGCTGGCCGAGGTGCAGCCGGGCCGCCCGGCCACGATCCTCACCGGCCCGAATTTCGCGCACGAGGTCGCCGCCGGCCTGCCCGCCGCCGCCGTGATCGCCGCCGACACCGAGATGCTGCGCGGCGAGATGATCGCCGCGCTCGCGACGCCGGCATTCCGCCTGTACGGCAACGACGATCCCATCGGCGCGCAGGTCGGTGGTGCCGCGAAGAACGTCGTGGCCATCGCCGCCGGAGCGGTGATCGGCGCGGGTTTGGGCGAGAACGCCCGCGCCGCCCTGGTCACGCGCGGCCTTGCCGAACTTGGGCGGCTGGCGGTGGCGCTCGGCGGACGTTCCGAAACGGTCGCGGGCCTGTCGGGCCTGGGCGATCTGTTCCTGACCTGCACGTCGCCCGCGAGCCGCAACTTTTCGTTCGGGCTCGCGCTCGGGCGCGGCGAGGCGGCCGCCGACATTCTGGCGCGGCGCAGCGCGGTGACGGAGGGTGTCACCACCGCCCCCGCGCTGGTGGCGCGCGCGCTGCGCGCGGGCGTGGCCGTGCCCGTCTGTGCCGCGGTCGCGGCGGTGGTGGGCGGACGGATCACGCTGGCCCAGGCCATCGCCGCGCTGCTGGCGCGACCGTTACGGGACGAGTAGGTCGTCGCCTCCGCGAGTAGCCGCGCCCGCCGGCATGGGCTAACGAACGCACATGCTACGCGGCATCCTCACCGTCGGCGGCTGGACGATGGCCAGCCGCGTTCTCGGCTTCGCGCGCGACGTGCTGATCGCGGCCCTGCTGGGCGCGGGGCCGGTGGCGGATGCGTTCTTCGTCGCCAACCGGCTGCCCAACCTGTTCCGCCGGCTGTTCGGCGAGGGTGCGTTCAACGCCGCCTTCGTGCCCGCCTTCTCCGGCCTGCTGGAATCCGAGGGCCACGACGCGGCCCAGACATTCGCCGGGCAGGCGGCGGCGGTGATGGCGTTCTGGCTGTTCGGGCTGACGCTGCTCGCCGAGGCGGCGATGCCCTACCTGATGGCGGTGCTGGCGCCGGGCTTCGAGGCGATCCCGCAGAAATTCGAGCTGGCGGTGACGCTGAGCCGCATCGCCTTCCCGTACATGCCGCTGATCTGCCTGACGGCGCTGTTGTCCGGCGTGCTGAACGGGCTGGACCGTTTCGCCGCCGCCGCCGCCGCGCCGGTTGTCTATAATGTGACCTCCATCGCGTTCATGCTCGGGCTGTTGCATGTCGTGCCCACGGCCGGCCATGCGCTGGCCTACGGCGTCAGCGTCTCGGGCGTGTTCCAGCTTCTGCTGGTGGCCTGGGCGGTGCGTCGGGCGGGAATGCACATCCATCTGCCGCGCCCCCGCCTGACGCCCGAAATGCGGATGCTGCTGCGCCGGATGGCGCCGGGGCTGCTCGGCGCGGGGGTGACACAGCTCAATCTCTCGGTCGATGTCATCATCGGCAGCCTGTTGCCGCCCGGCACGGTCGCGGTGCTGTACTACGCCGACCGCATCAACCAGTTGCCGCTGGGCACCATCGGTGCCGCCGTGGGCACCGCGCTGCTGCCGACGCTGTCCCGCCAAGTGCTCGGCCGCACGCCCTGGGAGGCGATCGGCACGCTGAACCGGGCGATCGAATACGCGCTGATCCTGACGCTGCCGGCCGCCCTGGCGCTGATCGTGGCGCGCGAGCCGATCATTGCCGTGTTGTTCGGGCGCGGCGCGTTCAGCGCCATGGCGGTGTATAAATCCTCGCAGGCGCTGGCCGCCTATGCGTTCGGGCTGCCGGCCTTCGTGCTGGTGAAGGTGTTCATTCCGGGATTCTTCGCGCGTGGCGACACCTCGACGCCGGTGAAGATCGGCATGGCCTCGATCGGGCTCAATCTGGCGCTCAACCTCGCCTTCATGGTGCCGTTGCAGCACATGGGGCCGGCGCTCGCCTCCTCCATCGCGGCATGGGCGAACGTGGCCGGGCTGGCCTGGGTGCTGCACACACGCGGGCATTTCGCCGTGGACGACGCGCTGAACCGACGGGCGACGCGCATGGTGGCGGCGAGCCTCGCGATGGGCGTGGTGCTGTTCGGGCTGGAGGCGGTGGCTTTCCCCCTGTTCGCGGCCGGCGGGCAGGTGCTCCGCTTCATCGGCCTCGGCATGCTGGTCGGCGGCGGCATGGCGGCCTATGGCGTCGCGGGGCAGGCGTTCGGGGCGTTCGATGCGCGCGAGATGCTGGGCAGGCTGGCCCGCCGGCGCGGGCGAACGGCGCCGGAG
>JAKBCB010000363.1 GCA_021808185.1 Pseudomonadota bacterium | reverse complement strand
GATCCTGCTGAACCCGGGCGACCCGAAGGCCATCGAGCCGGCGATCCGCCGCGCGCAGAAGGCCGGCATCAAGGTCGTGGCCGTCGATACCGCCGCCGCCGGCGCGGATGCGACCGTCGAGACCAATAACATCCAGGCCGGCTCGATCGCGTGCGAATACGTGATCGAGAAGATGGGCGGCAAGGGCAACCTGCTGATCGTCAACGGCCCGCAGGTCTCCTCGGTGATCGAGCGGGTCAAGGGCTGCGACGAGGTGGTGGCCAAGCATCCGGGCGTGAAGATCCTCTCGCAGGACCAGGACGCGAAGGGCTCGCGCGACGGCGGCCTCGCCGTCGGCCAGTCGCTGCTGACGCGCTTCCCGCAGGTCGATGGCGTGTTCGCCATCAACGACCCGACCGGCATCGGCGTGGAACTGGCGGCCAAGCAGATGAAGCGCACCAGCTTCCCGATCACCGCGGTCGATGGCGCGCCGGACGCGGAAAAGGCGCTGGTCGATCCGAACGGCACGCAGTTCGTCGCCTCGTCCAGCCAGGACCCGTTCCTGATGGCCCGCCTTGCGGTGCAGGCCGGCGTGAAGCTGCTGGCCGGCGAGAAGGTGGAGCCGCAGGTGCAGCTGATGGACAGCAAGCTCGTGACGCGCGACAACGTCAAGGATTACAAGGGCTGGACCTCGTCGCACTGAGCTGGGATTTGCAACGATCCGCTAACGCCTAAGGGGGGGGGAGAGGCGCCGGCCGGCTGGCCGGCGCCCTCCCCTTGTCTGTTGCCCGGCCTGCCGCCGCCGGGCCTTCGCTGGAGAGGGACACAGAATGGTTGCCCGCGTGATCGCCGTCGATCCGTTCGACATCGTGGTGTTCGGTGCCACCGGAGACCTTGCCGCCCGCAAGCTGATACCGGCGCTGTTCCACCGCGACGAGGCCGGGCAGATCCCGCCGGAGGCACGCATCGTCGGCGCCTCCCGTCGCAAGGTGTCGAGCGGGGAATTCCGCGACCTCGCCCGCGAATGGCTGAAGACGCATGTCGCGGCCGACGAACGCACCGAAGGTGCCGTGGACCGCTTCCTGGCCCGGCTGAGCTATGTGGCGGTGGACGGCGACGGCGACGCCGGATGGAGCGATCTGGCAACGGCGCTGGCCGACCAGCCCGACCGCATCCGCGTGTTCTATCTCGCCACCGGCCCCGACCTGTTCGGCCCGATCTGTGCCGGCATCGGCCGGCACGGGCTGAACACGCCGAACGCGCGCGTGGTGGTGGAAAAGCCGATCGGCAAAAGCCTGGAATCGGCCACGGCGGTCAACGACGCCATCGGCGCGGTGTTCCCGGAGGAGCGCGTCTATCGCATCGATCATTATCTTGGCAAGGAAACCGTCCAGAACCTGATGGCGCTGCGCTTCGCCAACGCGCTGTTCGAGCCGTTGTGGAACAACGCCCATATCGACCATGTGCAGATCACGGTTGCCGAGACGCTCGGCGTCGAGGGCCGCGCCGGCTACTACGACACGGCGGGCGCGCTGCGCGACATGGTGCAGAATCACATGTTGCAGTTGCTGTGCCTCGTCGCGATGGAACCGCCGACCTCGCTCGCGGCGGACGCGGTGCGCGACGAGAAGCTGAAGGTGCTGAAAACCCTGGTGCCGATCACACCGCAGAGTGCGCAGGAACTGACCGTGCGCGGCCAGTACCGCGCCGGCGCCTCGGCCGGCGGGCCGGTGAAGGGCTATCTGGAGGAACTCGGCCAGCCTTCCAGCCGCACGGAGACGTTCGTCGCGCTGAAAGCGGAAATCGCCAACTGGCGCTGGGCGGGCGTGCCGTTCTACCTGCGCAGCGGCAAGCGGCTGGCCAGCCGCGTCAGCGAGATCGTGGTGGCGTTCCGCCCGATCCCGCATTCGGTGTTCGACGGCGCCGCCGGCCCGATCGACGCCAACCGCCTCGTGATCCGCCTGCAACCGGACGAAGGCGTGCGGCTGTGGCTGATGATCAAGGACCCGGGGCCGGGCGGGATGCGGCTTGCGCATGTGCCGCTGGACATGAGCTTTGCCAGCGTCTTCAACGTGCGCAACCCGGACGCCTACGAGCGGCTGCTGATGGACGTGGTGCGCGGCAACCAGACCCTGTTCATGCGCCGCGACGAGGTGGAAGCCGCCTGGACCTGGATCGACCCGATCCTGGACGCCTGGGGCGCCAGCACCGAGCCGCCGAAGCCCTACACCTCCGGCACCTGGGGCCCGAGTGCGGCCATCGCGCTGATCGAGCGCAACGGGCGGACCTGGCACGAGGACGAGGGGGCGTGAAGGCTTTCGCGCGGGCGGCGCAAGGCCGCCCGGCAAGGCTTTCGCATGGCCGATCGAGTTCTCGAAACCCGCTCTCGAATTATATGTCCCCCAACATGTCGTACAGGATCGGATCTGAGAGGAGCCCTGGTGCCTGATCCGTTTTCACCTCGCCTCGACATTCTGCCCCTGCCTCAACGGCGGCTATGGGATGAACTGGCCGAGGTGCCGCCCGAATTCGCGCTCTATGGGGGCACGGCGATTGCGCTGCATCTCGGGCACCGCCAGTCCGTCGATTTCGATTTTTTCGGCAACTGTCCGCTCGATCCGGGCAATCTTGCCCTCGCCATTCCCTTTCTGGCGGGCGCCACGATCACGCAGCGCGAGCCCAACACGCTGAGTTGCGTCGTCAATCGCGGCGGCGAGGTAAAACTCTCGTTCTTCGGTGTTCCTGGGCTGGTGCGGTTGCAGCCGCCGCTGATCGCGCCGGACAACGGACTGCAAATCGCGTCGTTGCTCGACCTTGCGGGCGCCAAGGCGTCGGTGGTGCAGATGCGCGCCGAAGCCAAGGACTATATCGATATCGATGCCTTGCTGACCGATGGTCGCATCGACCTGCCGACCGCCCTGGCAAGCGCGCGCGCCATCTATGGGGCGCACTTCAATCCGCAGATCACGCTGAAGGCCCTATGCTATTTCGACGACGGAAACGTGCGCAAGCTGCCGGACGAGATGAAGGAGCGTTTGTTGCTCGCCGCCAGCGCGGTCGATCTCGATCGGCTGCCCGTCATCGTCGCGCCGGGCGTTGCCGCGGACAACGGGCGGGTTCCGAGACCATGAAGTCGATCCCCCTCAATGATGAAACGAAAGCGCTGGCCGAGAGCCTGATCTGGTTCGAGCCTCCGGCCGAGGCGCTGGCCGATCCGATCCGCTTCATGGCCTATGCCTTTGCGCGCGCGACACACGAGCAGATACGGGCGTTGCGCGCCTACGTCTCGGACGATGATCTGCGGGAAGCGCTCGACAAAGCCCCGCCCGGCATCATCGATGCACGTTCCTGGGCCTACTGGAATGCGCGCATGGGCCGCCGTCCCGCCCCGCCGCTGCCGACGCGCCACTTGGGGTAAGCCAGCGTAGCCCCGATACCGCGCCTTCGTAGGGCGGGCAGCGCCCGCCAACGCAACTGTCACCGCGACCGGCCTCTCCCGCTCATCCGCCGATGGCGTCGCGGACGCCTTCGGCGAGGGGCGCGCGGTCATTCCTGTTGCCCAGGAACTGTCATATATACTAACTATTCGCCGTGTCTCATTCCGCCCCCTCCCCGGCCGAAAACCTCGCCACCATCCTGCGATGGCTGGCGCGCTCGGTCGCAACCCAGGGCATCCTGCACAAACTCGCCGCCCCCATCGTCGGGCTGCTGCTCGGCCGGATCAGGACCATCGGCCAGGATTTCGCCCGCCTCGCCGCCCGCCTGCGCGCCGGCACGTATCGCCCGCGCCGCTACGCCCCGCGCCGCCCGCCCGCCGCCCGAACCCCCCGGCGGCACAGCGATCTGCCGCGAACATTCGGCTGGCTGCTGCCGATGCTGCCGGAGGCGGTGCAGTATCGCGCGCAACTCGACCACCTGATGCGCGACCCGGAGATGCTGGCGCTGCTCGAAGCAGCCCCGGCGCCCATGGCCCGCGTGCTGCGGCCGCTGTGATGGTCGCTGCGTCTGTCGCCCCCGCCGGTGCTGGCCCGGCCCCGGCCAGCGGGGCGGCCACCCAGGTTCGCGGCACCGGCCGAAGCACCAAGGCCAGCGCGGTCGCACCGGCCCGCCAGCCCACCCGGCTCGCCGCCCCGGATATCGCCACGATCGCGGCCGCCGGCAGCGCCGGTGCCTCCCCGCGCCTGCGGCCCGCCCAGCCGCCGGTGACGCGGCGGGTCATTCCCCTTCGGGGACGAACATATAACCGACACCGCGCACCGTGCGCAGGGCGCGCGGCGCCTCCGGGTCGTGCTCGATCTTGCGGCGCAGCCGCGCCACGCGCAGGTCGATGGCGCGGTCCATCCCCCGCCCCTGCCGCCGGCTGGTCACCTGGCGCAGCCAGTCGCGCTCCAGC
>JAKBCB010000362.1 GCA_021808185.1 Pseudomonadota bacterium | reverse complement strand
GGCAGCGGCGGCCGCCGGCGCGGTGGTGGTCTGGGCAAAAGCGGGGGCGGCGAGCAGCGTCAGCGCCGTGGCGGAAATCAGGAATCGCATCTGGTGGTCTCCTTGCGGAATGCGGGCGCACCCTAGTGCAGGCGCCAGCCACGCTGTGTTGCAATGCGGTCATCCGTCCCCTGCGCGGCGAGCCGCCAGCGCGCTGCGGGACAATTCACATAATCAAGGTATCGGATCACCGCTAGTATATTGATATCCGGTGCGGCGAGGTCATTCGGCCGACGCTCGGGCCAGCGCCGCCAATGCCACCTCGATGTCCGCGCGCGCGACGTCCAGATGCGTGCACAGCCGCAGCCGCGTCGGGCCCATGATCGAGACCAGCACGCCGTCCGCCCGCAGCCGCACCGCCAGCGCCTCGGCGGTCATGCCGGTGCCCGCCGTGTCGCAGTACACGAGGTTGGTCCGCGGCTCCTCCACCGCGAGCCCCGGCATTTGCGCCAGACCACGCGCGAGCAGGCGCGCGTTCTCGTGATCCGTCGCCAGCCGATCCACATGGTGGTCGAGCGCGTAAAGGCAGGCGGCGGCGTTCATGCCCGCCTGCCGCAGCGCGCCGCCGAGGCGCTGCTTCCAGCGCCACGCGGCATCGATGAACGCGGCCGAGCCGCACAGCACCGCCCCCAGCGGCGCGCCCAGCCCCTTGGTGAAATCGAGCCACACGCTGTCGTAGCCCACCGCCATGTCGGAGGCGGCCACACCGGTGGCCACGGCCGCGTTCATCAGCCGCGCGCCGTCCATGTGGGTGGCGATGCCATGCTCGCGGGCGATGTTCGCCACGTCGCGCAACCGGGCCAGCGGCCATACCGTACCGCCGCCGAGATTGGCCGTCTGCTCCACCGCGATCAGCGTCTGGGGCTGGGCATAGCGGGAGGCCGGGTGGATGGCCGCGCGCAGCGTCTCCGGCGCGAACTGCCCGCCCTCGCCCGGCAGCCCGGTGATCTGCACGCCCGCGAGCGCCGCCGGCGCGCCGCCCTCGGCCGAGAGGATATGCGCGGTGGTGTGCGCGAGCACGGCATCGCCCGGCCGGCAATGCGTCAGGATGGCGATTTCGTTGCACATGGTGCCGCTGGGCAGGAACATCGCCGCCTGCTTGCCCAGCAGCGCCGCCATCCGGTCGCACAGCGCGTTCACCGTCGGATCGAGTCCCGCCTGTTCGTCGCCGACCTCGGCCGCCAGCATCGCCGCCTTCATCGCCGGCGTCGGGCGGGTCTGCGTGTCGGAATACAGGTTGACGCGCACCGGCGGCATTCCGGGCGCGGGGCGTGGGGGGGCGTGGACCATGGGCGCAAGTCTCCTCGGCGGGCGGGGGCAGCAAAGCAGCGGACGCGCGACGGCGCCAGGGGCCGGCGCCCGGCAAGGCCCGGAAACATCGCGTGATCGCTTTCCGTACTGTTTTGTATTACCAACAATAGGCTAAATATTTGTAAATCATTCGACACGAGACTCCGGCATGCCGTCGCCGGAACCGGCCCGCCCGCGGGGAAAAAAGGCAAGGACTTCCATGATGCAACGCGAGTCGACGCCCGCGCCCCGCGCCACCTTCTCCCTCGCCGGGCGTTCTCGCCGAAAGGGGCAGCCACCGCCCCAGGTCACCGCCACGAGCAAGCCGGCGGACCCGCGCGCGGCGCCGCGAACGCTCGCCCAACACTACGACATCGCGCTCGACAACATCTCCGTTGGCATCAGCTTCTTCGATGCCGAGTACCGCCTGCTGCTGCACAATCGCCGCTATGCGCAGATCTACGGGCTGACCCCTGGGCAGGTGCGCACCGGCATGACGCTGGCACGCATCATGGCGCTGCGGGCGCGCGTCGGCGCGGTGCCGAACATGGCGCCGGACGACTACGTGGCATGGACCCAGGCCGAGGGCCGGCGCAACTCCGGCGCCGGGAGCGTGATCGAACTCAAGAACGGCCGCGTGCTGCTGGTGCGCTTCCGGTCCCTGCCCGATGGCGGGGTCGTCTCCACGCACGAAGACATCACCGAACGCCGCATGGCCGAGATGCGCATCGCCTACATGGCGCATCACGATGCGATGACCGGCCTGCCCAACCGCGTGCTGCTGCGCGAACGGCTGGAGCAGGCGCTGGCGGATGCCGCCACTGGTCAGCCCTGCGCGCTGCTCAGCCTCGATCTGGACGGCTTCAAGGGCATCAACGACGCGCTCGGCGCCAAACTCGGCGACGCGGTGCTGCGCGCGACCGCCACGCGGCTGGGCCAGGCCCTGCCGAGCGGCGATCTTCTCGCCCGACTCGGCGCCGACGAGTTCGCCATCGTCCAGCGCGCCGCCGAGCAGCCGGCGGACGCGGCGGCGCTCGGCGAACGGCTGCTGCGCGAAATCGCCCGCCCGTTGCAGATCGAAGGGCATAGCGTGGTGCTCAGCGCCAGCATCGGCATCGCGCTGGCCCCGCGCGACGGGCATGAGGCGGACGAGGTGCTGCGCCACGCCGATCTCGCGCTGTCCACCGCCAAGGCCGGCGGCCGGGGCCGCGTTGCGATCTTCGCGCCCACCATGGACTCCGCCGTGCAGCGCCGCCGCGCCCTGGAAGCCGATCTGCGCCTGGCGGTGGCAACCGGCGCGCTGGCGCTGGTCTATCAGCCGATCGCCAATCTTCAGACCGGCCGCGTCACCGGGTTCGAGGCGCTGGTGCGCTGGGACCGGCCCGGCTTCGGCCGCGTCTCGCCGGCCGAGTTCATCCCCCTGGCCGAGGAAAACGGCCTGATCGCGCCGCTCGGCGAATGGGTGCTGCACCGTGCCTGCGCCGAGGCGGCGCGCTGGCCACGCTGGGTGAAAGTCGCCGTCAACGTCTCCGCCGCCCAGTTCCGCGCCCCGGGCCTGTACGACACGGTGGCCGATGCCCTGCGCGGCACCGGCCTCGCCCCGGCGCGCCTGGAACTGGAGATCACTGAGTCGGCGATGATGGAGAACTGGGTGGACACCGCCGCCCTGCTGCAACGCCTCAAGCAACTGGGCGTGCGCATCGCGATGGACGATTTCGGCACCGGTTACTCGTCGCTGAGCTACCTGCGGAAATTCCCGTTCGACAAGATCAAGATCGATCAAGCGTTCATCCGCGAACTCACCGGCAACAGTCAGTGTGTCGCCATCGTGCGCGCCATCCTGGCGCTGTGCGCGGCGCTGGGCATGACCACCACGGCCGAGGGTGTGGAGACGCAGGAGCAACTGGACATCCTGATCGCCGAAGGATGCTCCGAGGTGCAGGGCTATCTGCTGAGCACGCCGCGCCCGCCCAACGAGGTGCCGGCGCTGCTGGAGCGGCTCGACAGCGCCGGCCCCGCGGCGCGCCCCGTCAGGCGCCCTGCGTTCGCGCCGGAGCCGCGTGAGGCGGGCTGACCGCGATCGTCGCCGGCGGCGCGCCATACACCTCGCGCGCGCGCTTGAGGAAGGCATTCACCATCAACCGCACCGCCTCGTTGAACACAACGCCGATGGCGGCTTGCAGCAGGCGGCTGCGGAACTCGAAATCCACGAAGAAATCGACGCGGCAGCCCTTCGGATCTGGCGAGAACGTCCACTGGTTCTTCAGGTAGCGGAACGGCCCGTTCTCGTAGCGCACCCGCACCTGGCGCGGGCGGTCGAGCACGACGCGGCTGGTGAAGCTTTCCCGGAACGGGCCGAAACCGATGGTCAGATCCGCGACCAGTTCCCCCTCGGTGCGCGAGCGGACGCGGGCGGCCACGCACCAGGGCAGGAATTGCGGATATTTGCCGACATCGGCGACGAGATCGAAAAGCTGCTCCGGCCGGTAGGCCACCAGCTTGGTTTCGGCGTGCGTCGGCATCGGCTCAGTCGCGCGCCGCCAAACGCGCCTCCCGCGCCGCCCGCAGCGCCGCGAAATCGGCATCCGCATGGTACGAGCTGCGCGTGAGCGGGGTGGCCGAGACCAGCAGAAATCCCTTGGCGCGGGCGATCTTCGCGTAGTCCTCGAACTGCTCGGGGGTAACGAACTCGGCCACGGCGGCGTGCTTGACGGTGGGTTGCAGGTATTGCCCGATGGTCAGGAAATCGACGTCGGCCACGCGGAAATCGTCCATCACCTGCATGATTTCCGCCCGCGTCTCGCCAAGGCCGACCATCAGGCCGGATTTGGTGAAGATCGACGGATCGAGCTGCTTCACCCGGTCGAGCAGCCGCAGCGACTGGTAGTAGCGCGCGCCCGGACGGATGCTGGGATACAGCCGGGGCACGGTTTCCAGGTTGTGATTGAACACGTCGGGCCGGGCTTCGACGACGACCTCGATGGCGCCCGGCTTGCGCAGGAAATCCGGGGTCAGCACCTCGATGGTGGTATCGGGCGCAGCCCCACGCAGCGCACGGATCACGGCGG
>JAKBCB010000361.1 GCA_021808185.1 Pseudomonadota bacterium | reverse complement strand
CGGCGATCGGCTGTCGCGCGGGGCTGGCGACCGGAGCCGGGCCGCGCGCGGTCGGGCTGGCTGCCACCGCCGCCGTGGTCGGCGGCATCGTCGCCACCATCGCGCTGGACGGCGGCTTCGCGCTGCTGTTCTACCGGCTGGGCCAGTGAGCGCGCCCGCCACGCCGCCGCCCGAAACCGTCGTCGCCGTGCGCGACGTGGCGCAGCGCTTCGGCGAGCGGATCATTTTCGAACATGTCAGCCTGGAGGTGGCGCGCGGCGAGGTGTTCGTCATCCTCGGCGGCTCGGGATGCGGCAAATCCACGCTGCTGCGGCAGATCATCGGCCTGCTGCCGCCGAGCGAGGGGCGCGTGGAGGTGCTCGGCCACGACATGTACCAATCGCCGGAGGAGGTCCGCCACCGCATCGGCGTGATGTTCCAGTCCGGCGCGCTGTTCGGCAGCATGACGCTGCTGGAGAACGTGATGCTGCCGCTGGAGATGTACACCGACCTGCCGCGCGAGGCGCGGGCCGAGGTGGCGCGGCTGAAGCTCGGTCTGGTCGGGCTGGGCGACGCCACGGGCCTGCTGCCGGCGGAGATTTCCGGCGGCATGGCCAAGCGCGCCGGCATCGCGCGCGCGCTCGCGCTCGATCCGCCGCTGCTGTTCCTCGACGAACCCTCGGCCGGGCTCGACCCCAGCACCTCGGCCGGGCTGGACGCGCTGATCCTGGAACTGCGCGCGGATCTGGGGGTGACGTTCGTGGTGGTCACGCACGAACTGGCCTCCATCCTGGCCATCGCAGACCGGTGCGTGATGCTGGACCGCGCGGCGCGCGGCGTGATCGCACAGGGCAACCCCCAGCGGTTGCGCGACGAGAGCGCCGATCCCACGGTGCGCGCGTTCTTCCACCGCCAGGTGGCACCGGTGGCGGCATGAGACGGACCCGGTGATGCAGCAGCGCGGCCCCTTCCTGCGCGTCGGCCTGCTGGTGCTGGTCGGCCTCGCGGCGCTGATCGGGCTGGTCGCGTTCTTCGGCGGCAACCGCATCCGCGCCGGCCAGAACTTCGAGACCTATTTCAGCGAATCGGTGCAGGGGCTGGATGTGGGCGCCACGGTGAAGTTCCGTGGCGTCACCCTGGGGCGCGTCACCGAGATCAGCCTGATGCGCGCCGCCTACGGCAGCGCCGCGGCCGCCACCTCCGGCGCCGATGCCTTCGCGCTGGTGATCGTCCGTTTCCGCATGGACATGAGCAAATTCGGCAACAGCGCGCCGATCGAGACCGCCATCCGCCGTGGGCTGCGTGCTCGGCTGGCGACCCAGGGGATCACCGGTGTGAGCTATATCGAACTGGATTTCGCGGCGCCGGAGACGCACCCGCCGCTCAATATCCCCTGGCAGCCGCGAGACACCTATATCCCGTCGGTCCCGAGCACGCTGATCCAGGTGCAGGACGCGGCGCAGTTGCTGCTGCGCAAGCTCACATCCGTGGACCTGGTGGGGCTTGTCGGCGGATTGAAAGGATTGATCGACGAGCTGCGCACGGAGTTGCGGCCCGGGGACGCGCACGCGGTGCTGGCGCAGATGACGCGGACGTTGCAGGATCTCGACGCCGGCGTGCAGGCCGCGAAGCTGCCGGAGTTGTCGGCGCAGGCCATGCAGACGCTGAAGGCCGCGGGCAACGCCGCCGACGGGCGGCAGACGCGCGAGCTGATCGCCAACGCCAATCAGGCGGTGACCAAGCTGGCCGCCGTGGTGGCGCAACTGCCGCCGCTGCTCGCCACGCTGCAAACCACCGTCCAGCGCGCGGACAACGGCACCGCCGATCTGCAACTGAGCCTGACCCCCGTGCTGCGAGACATTCAGGCGACGCTCGCCAACCTGCGCGACACCAGCGCGCAACTGCGGCGCGATCCGGGGCAGGTGCTGTTCGGCGCGCCGCCGCCGCGCGACCCGGGGGGACCGCGATGAAACGCCGCGCGCTGCTGCTCGTCCCGCTGCTGCTCGCCGGCTGCAACGTGCTGCCCGCGCGGCCCTATCGCCAGAAGCGCGACTGGCCGCTCGTGGTGCGTCGCCCGGTGGCGCTGCCGCCGCGCGCGGGGGGCGGCGTGCTGCTGCTGCGCAACCTCGCCGCGGCACCGGGGCTGGAGGAACGCGGCCTGCACACGCTGCAACCGGACGGCAGCATGCGCGTCTCCTACGACGAGGAATGGCTGACGGCCCCCGCCTTCGCCATCGAGGACTCGCTGCGCCGGTGGCTGGCCGAGAGCGGCCTGTTCGCCGCCGTGCTCGCGCCCGGAAGCCGCGTGGACGCCGATCTGGTGCTGGAGGCGGAACTGACCGCGCTGTGGGCCGATGCCGGGGCGAAGCGGGCGGTCGCGGACATTGGCTACGCGCTGCTGGACCAGCGGCACGGCACGGCCAGCGTGCGCGACCAGCAGACCGTGGCGGGAGCGGCGCCGCTGACGGGCGCGGACGCCGCCGCCTCGGTCGCCGCGCAGCTTCGGGCGTTGGCCGATGCGTTCGCGGGGATCGAACGCAACCTCGCGGCCATCGCCTGACGTTGGCTCAGCCGATCGCGCCGGGCAGCCGGACCGTCGTTGCCGCCGCCGCGCTCTCGTAGGCCGCCCAGACCAGATCGAGCGTGCCGAGATTGTCCCGCCCGGAGGTCGCCGGCTCCCGTCCCGCGCGCAGGCTTTGCACCCAGTGGCGCTGAATGTTCAGCACGCTTTCCTGGATGTTGTGCCAGGGGCGCGAGGCCCAGGGCAGCAGCGGCGGAGAGACATCCTCCGTCGTGGTGCCGTCGCGGCCGGTCACGGTCAGGCGATAACCCTGGCCGAGCCGCAGCGAGCCGGAGGCGCCATCGATCTCCACCAGGGTTTGCGGGAACGGCTCGGTTTCCTGCCGGGTCGCGTAGCTGCAATCCACCACCGAGGTCACGCCGCCCGCGTGCGCCATCAGCATGGTCGCAACGTCCTCGCCGCGAATAGCTGGGTTGACCCGCGCGGTGCGGGCGGTGAGGTGCGTCACCTCGCCGAACAGGAAGCGCGCGACATCGAGCAGATGGATGCCCAGATCCTCGATGATGAACCGCTCGCCTTGCGCCAGATACGGCTGGCCGGAGAAGACGTCGTAGGCCGAGCGGAAGCTGATCCGCCCCCAGAACGGCTGGCCGATCCGCCCGGAATCGAGGGCGCGGCGCACCGCCAGCAGCGGCGTCTGCCAGCGGAAATTCTCGTGCACCATCAGGGCCACTCCGGCCGCCGCCGCCGCATCCGTCATCGCCCTGGCATCGTCGCGGTTGGCGGCAAAGGGCTTCTGGCAGATCGCGGCAACCCGTTGGCGCGCCGCCAGTTCCACCAGCGGCCGATGGCTCGGCAGGGTGGTCGCGATATCGACGAAGTCGAGCCGTTCCTCGGCCAGCAGCCGTGCCGCGTCGGTGTAACGCGCCGCAATGCCGAAAGCCGCGCCAGTGGCATGCAGCCGCTCCGCGTCGCTGTCGCAGAGCGCCACGATCGCGGCGCCTTCGACATCGCGCCAGGCGTGCAGATGGTTGGCGGCGAAAAAGCCGCAGCCGATCAGCGCGCCGCGCAGAACCTCGGGCATGGCGGCGCGCCCGTCAGGTGATGCGCTGGATGCTGGCGGCGATCTCGGCCGGTTCGAACACGCGCTTCCAGTCCGGCTGCATCAGTTGCGGCTTGCCGAACGTGATCGCCTTGTTGCACGCGTCGGAGAACACGCCCTGGATTTCGCCAAAGGTGACGGCGGCCAGGATGTTCAGATGACCCAGCAGGAAATCGCGCGCCGCTTCACGCGGGACGCCGCGCACCACCACTTCGTCGATCGCCTCGCGCATCACATCGAGCAACGAGGCGCAGACCGTTTCAGACAGGCCGGGCTCGAGCAGCGCCATCTGTTCCACCGTCACCCGGTGGGAGCGCATGACCGGCGCCCAGATGGTGCGCGCGATCTGCTCACCGAGCGCGTACGCGTCCTCGGGCCCTTGCATCAGCGCGTTGACGATGTGCTGCTTGGCCTTCAGGCCGCCGAAATGGTCGGCCTTCGCGTCAAGCTCGGTCTCGTCGTTGAAGATCGGCGGATGGCACGGATGGGTGACGAAATAGGTCAGGTCCGGCCGCTGCGGCAGATGCCCGGCGAAGGGGGCCGCGGCATCGAGCGCGATCACCATCGTGCCCGGTTTCAACCGGTCGGAGATTCCGGCCGCGACCTTGCCGATCATCGTGTCCGGCACGGCGAGGATGACCACCTCCGCGCCTTCCAGCGCCGCCTCCGGAGTGACGGCGGCAACGCCGAGGCCGGTGGCGAGACGGGCGCGCCCGGCCTCGCTGATCTCGACATGGCGCACCGTGAACGGCGAGCCTTTGAGGTTGCTGGCCAGCCGGTAGCCCATTTTGCCGCC
>JAKBCB010000360.1 GCA_021808185.1 Pseudomonadota bacterium | reverse complement strand
CGCGGCAAGTAGGCAGGCAAGATGGCGAAAACGCGGCGCCGCTCAGGCGCCGAGGCGGCGGTACAGCGCCAGATAATCCTCTGCCATGCGCCGCGCCGTCCAGCGTTCCTCGAACCGCCGGCGGATAGCGGCACGGTCCAGCTCGCCGAGCCGGGCGATGGCGGCCACGGCACCGGCCACGTCATCGACGATGAACCCCGTCACCCCGTCCTCCACCACCTCGGGGACGGAGCCGCGCCGGAAGGCGATCACCGGGCAGCCGCAGGCCATCGCCTCGATCATCACGAGGCCGAACGGCTCCGGCCAGTCGATCGGCACCAGCAGCGCATGGGCCTGGGAGAGGAAATCCGGCTTCTGGGCATCGTCGATCTCGCCGATGAATTCCACGCTGTCCCCGCGCAGCAGGGGCGCGATGACGCGGGCGTGGTAGGCGGCATCCTCCTCGCCGATCTTCGCCGCGACCCGCAGCTTCATGCCGCCGGCGGCGGCGATGTGCAGCGCGCTCTCGATCCCCTTCTCCGGCGAGATGCGGCCGAGGAAGGCTAACGACGTGAGCCTTGCCGGCACCGGGCGCAGCTTGTCGCGCGGCATGCCGTGCAGCACCGTCGCCGCCCAGTTCAGGTGCGGCACCGGGGCGCGCTGCGCGTCGGAGATGGAGACGAGATTCACGTCCGGGAACAGGTCGTAGATATCGCGCACCCAGTCGCGGTCCATGCGGCCATGCATGGTGTTCAAGAACGGCGTGGGTTGCCGCGAGAATAGCGGAAAGGGCCAGAAGTCGATGTGGAAGTGCAGCACGTCGAATTCATGCGCTTGGCGCCGCACCATCTCCAGCAGCCGCATGTAAGGCGCGCCATTATATTCGAAATTCGGCTGGAACCGCTCGGCCTTCGCCCGTGCGGGCACCAGAGTTGCCGAGGTTTCGCTGTCGCCGGTGGCGAACAGCGTGACATCGTGGCCGAGTCCGACCAGTTCTTCCGTCAGCCAATGCACCACGCGCTCGGTGCCGCCGTAGCGTTTCGGCGGCACCGCCTCGAACAGCGGGGCGATCTGGGCAATGCGCATGGAACAGCTTTCGTCGTTGCGGGCGGCTTAGGCAAGCATGGCGGCGCGGACCCGGCACCCTGCCGCCGGCGCAATGCCGCAGTGCGGCAGACGAGCGGCGGGCTGACAAAATTGAGCCGCAATGCCGAGCGAAAGTCTCCCCGTCGGGAGCCTCCCGCTCCCTGACGTTCGAAGGCCCCGCCCGTGACCGCCGACACATCCCGCCTGCTTCGCTACCGTGGCCGCCCGCTCGCGTTCCTGCTGCACTATGTCGGCCGCCACCGCGCCGCCCATGCGGTGGTGCTGGCGGCCGTGGTGCTGGCGGTGGTCGCCTCCGTCTCCACCCAGTACGGCATGAAGCGGATGATCGACGTGGTCTCCGCCGGGCACGACAGCGGCAACGCGGTGTGGTGGGCGTTCGCGCTGCTGTGCGGGCTGATCGCGGCGGACAACCTGACATGGCGTGTCGGCGGCTGGTTCGCCGCCCGCGCCTTTGTCGCCGTCACCGGCGACGTGCGCGGCGACCTGTTCCTGCACCTCGCCGGCCATTCGCCGAGCTACTTCGCCGAGCGGCTGCCGGGCGCGCTCGCCGGGCGCATCACCGCGACCTCGAACGCCGCCTTCCAGACCGAGAGCACCACCACCTGGAACGTCATTCCGCCCTCGCTCGCGGTGTGCGTGGCGATCGCGCTGATTTCGACGGTCAACCCGGTGATGGCGGCCGCCCTGGTCGGCATCAGCGCCGGCATGGCGGCGGTGATCTTCTGGCTCGCGCGCAAGGGCACGCCGCTGCACCGCGAATTCGCCACCCGCGCGGCGGGGGTCGATGGCGAGCTGGTCGATGTGATCGGCAACATGGCGGTGGTGCGCGCCTTCGGCGCCACGCTGCGCGAGCATGGCCGCATCACGGATGCCATCGGCGAGGAAATGGGCGCGCGCCGGCGCAGCCTGATCTATCTGGAAAAGCTGCGCCTGCTGCACGCCATCGCCACCGCGCTGCTGACCGCCGGGCTGCTCGCCTGGGGGGTGCTGATGTGGCAGCGGGGCCAGGCCTCGGCCGGCGACGTGGTGCTGATCTGCTCGCTCGGCTTCACCATCCTGCACGGCACGCGCGACCTCGCGGTGGCGCTGGTGGAGCTGACCGCCCAGGTGGCGCGGCTGGAGGAGGCGATCGGCGCGCTGCTGGTCCCGCATGGCCTGCCCGACCGGGCGGGAGCGACGCGGCTGGTGGCGCATTCCGGGCGGGTGGATTTCGACGATGTCACCTTCGCCTATCCGGGCCGCGCGGCGGTGCTGGACGGCCTCGTGCTGCACATCGAACCCGGCCAGCGCGTCGGGCTGGTCGGGCCGTCCGGCGCCGGCAAGTCCACCGTGCTCGCCCTGCTGCAACGCTTCTACGACGTGGATGACGGCAGCGTGCTGATCGACGGCCAGGATCTGCGCGATGTCACGCAACAAAGCCTGCGCGAGACGGTCGCGGTGGTGCCGCAGGACATTTCCATGTTCCACCGCACGGTGCTGGAGAACATCCGCTACGCCCGCCCCGACGCCACGCGCGAGGAGGTGCTCGCCGCCGCCACCGTCGCGCGCTGCCGCGAGTTCATCGAGGCGCTGCCGGAGGGGTTCGACACCATGGTCGGCGACCGGGGCGTGCGCCTGTCCGGCGGGCAGCGGCAGCGGCTGGCGATCGCGCGGGCGCTGCTGAAGAACGCGCCGATCCTGCTGCTCGACGAGGCCACCAGCGCGCTGGACAGCGAGAGCGAGCATCTGATCCAGGAGGCGCTGGACAGCCTGATGCAGGGCCGCACGGTGATCGCCGTCGCGCACCGGCTGTCCACGCTGCGCAACTTCGACCGCATCGTGGTGATGGATGGCGGCCGCGTGGTGGACGACGGCCACCCCGAGGAACTGGCGCTGCGGCCCGGCCCGTACCGCGAATTGCTGCGCAAGCAGTCGCGGCCGATGGAGGAACTGCGCGAGGTGGCGTGAAGGGGGGCAAGGTGCTCCGGGGCGCGGGCTAGGCGAACAGCATCCGGAAGTAGGGGTTCAGCAGACGGTTGCCCGGGTCGAAGATGGCGCGCTGCCGGCGCACGGCCTCGATGCGCGATCCGAACGCCTTGTCCGCCATCGCGCGCGTCACGCCGAAGGTCTGGTTGAACAGCGGCACGCCCCCCCGCGCATCGCAGAAGGCGTTGTATTCGGCCAGAAATTCCTTCCATCCGCCATCGCCGGTGGAAACCGGGTCGATCGTCATGACATTGCCGTCGAATGCGTAGGACAGCCGCGCCTGCCGGTCCTGTAGCACGCGGTAGCCGACAGCCGACAGATTGGGGCGGAAATCGTGCGCCGCGTCATAGCGTTGCGCGAATTGCACGTAGTGGGCCAGCGCCTCGCCGAACCGCGCCTCGGGGAAGGCGCAGAAAGTGAAGGTGTAGCGCCGCTGGTCCGCAACGGCGGGGTAGCTGATGATCTGGTCCGCCGGCACCGTATGGTCCTGCCGCACGAACGCCTCAAGCGTGGCACGCCAGGCGATGTCGGTGGCGGTCAGCAGCTCATTGCGAAATGGGCGTGGCAGGAAGCTGTCGGCGTGCGCGACCCGCGGCGCCAGGTTCGCCCACCCCAGGTTGCGCAGGAACCAGCCGGTGCGATTGGGCGTTGGCGACAGGTCTGGCTGGTAGCTCCGAAATTCGACCGTGATGAGATCCTCGAACGGAAATATATAGTACATCATGGACTCGTTGCGCGCGAACAGCTCGTCGAGCCGCGCGATGAAGTCGCCGATTTTGAAAGTCTCGTGATAGACTTTCAGATGACGCAGAGGGCGGATGCGGAACGTCACTTCGTGGATGACACCGAACGTGCCGTAGCTGCCGCGGATCAGTTGCATCATGTCCGGATCGTCCGCATCGCTAAAGGCGCGGTCGGTGCCGTCCGGCATGATCATCCGCACGCCGGTCACATAGGAGCCGACCATGCCGAACTCGCCGGGCATGGAGGCATCTTTGGTGCCGCAGCAAGCCGCACTTCCCGCCGTCAGGCTGCCGATCTCGGTGTTGACGTAGAACTGCTTGCCGGCGGCCTCCAGCGCGCGCGCCATGTCCAGGTGGATGGCGCCGGCTTGAACGCGCAGCGTCTCGTCTCCGATCTCCCTGATGCCGGACATGCCGCGCATCAGCAGCACGGTGCCGCCCTCGGCCTCGCCGCATTCCGTGCAGGAATGTCCCGACCCGATGGCCCGAACCGGCGACGGATAATTCGCCTCGTCCTTGAGAACGGCGACAATCTCGGCTGCGCTGCCGACCGGAACGATTTTGGCGGGGGCCGAGCCCAGGTCGCCAAACCAGTTGCTGATCCTGCGCCACGCTCTCTCC
>JAKBCB010000359.1 GCA_021808185.1 Pseudomonadota bacterium | reverse complement strand
GCGGCGAGCGGGCAGATCCCGGATCTGCACCGCCATTACGTCGAGACCGGGTATTTCGAGGGGCGCATGGGCGCGCCGCCCGTGGTGGACGAGGTGTTCTACATCGCCACCTACCCCGACGTGGCCGCCGCCATCCAGCGCGGCGAGGTGGCTTCGGCGACCGAGCACTACATCCGCTCCGGTGCCGCCGACGGGCGCATCCCATCGGCGGCGCTCAAGCCCGATGTCGAAGCCTGGATGGCTCTGCTACGGGTGAGCCTGCTGGCCGACGCCTGACCGCCCCCGGACGCGATACCCCGCCAACCAGAAAGGTGAGAGCGGACGAATCATGCGCGATGAACTGATGCGGGTGCACCGTACCCTCTGTTCGCCCTTCGTCGATGAGGATCTGTTCCGGTCCGCGCTCGGCGGCGGGCGCGGCGACATCGGCACGGTGGGGCGCTATCTCCGGATGCCCGCGCTCAAGCGCCCGGCGCTCTCGCCGTATTTCGACCGCGAATTCTACGCCGCCACCAACCCGGAGACGCTGGAGCGGCAGCAGGACGGGCTGCTGCACTTCATCGAGCAGGGCTTCGCCAAGCTGCGCTCGCCGCACCCGCTGGTGGATCTGCCCTACATCCTGGCCGAGGACGAATTCTGCCTCGGCGACCCGCCGGGCATCGCCTCGCTGATGGACGCGCTGGACTACGATCTGGTGAAATCCAGCCCGTATTTCGATCTGGCCTGGTACGCACAGGAACTGGGCGCGGAGGCACCCGCAACGGGGCTGCTGCGGCATTTCCTGACGCTGGGGCTCGCCGCCGGGCGGCAGCCGAACAGATGGCTCGACCCGGACTGGTATGCCAAGCGCAACCCGGACGTGCCGCGCGAGCGCTACGGCGCGCTGCGCCACTTCCTGGTGGTCGGCGACTCGGAAGCCCGCCGCCCGGGCCCCGCCTTCGACGGCAAGCTGTATCTGCGCCGCTACATCGACGTAGCCGACGCCGGCACGCCGCCGCTGCGCCACTACCTCGCCAACGGCCGCCACGAAGGCCGGCAGGTGCCGAGCGAGCGGCCGGCGCGCCCGGTGATGGAGGCGGCGCGCCCGGGCCTCGGCATCGAGGTCGCCGGCGCCTTCCCGATCGAGGCGGAGGCGGCTCAGCGCGCCTTCACCGGCATGCGCGCGCTGCTGGCCGAGGCGCAGCAGCAGCGCAAGGACTCGGTGCGCGTGCGCCGCCCGCCGGTCATGGTCTCCTCCGCCCCGCTCGACGATCTGGACGCCATCATCCTGCCGCCGGCGACCGCGCCGCGCCTGTCGATCCTGATCCCCGCGTTCAATGAGCTCGACCACACCGTCGCCTGCCTGCTCGCGATCACCGCCGATCCGCCGTCGCTGCCGTTCGAGGTGGTGCTGGCCGACGACGCCTCGACCGAGGTGGGCTCGGAGCGGCTGGCGGGGGTGCCCAACCTGATCGTGGTGCGCCAGAGCGAGAATGTCGGCTTCGTGCGCAACTGCAACGCGGCGTTCGCGCGGCTGCGCGGGGAATATGTGCTGCTGCTGAACAACGACGCGCAATTGCTGCCCGGGGCGCTCGACCGGCTGGTGTCGGCGCTGGAGGCGGACACCACCATCGCCGCGGCGGGACCGAAGATCCTGTATCCGAACGGGCGCTTGCAGGAGGCCGGCTGCACCATCCGCCCGAACGGCGAAAGCGAGATGATCGGCCTGTTCGCCGACCCTGGCGAGGGCGGCTACTGCCGCGACCGCGACGTGACCTATTGCTCGGGCGCGGCCCTGCTGCTGCGGCGCTCGGTGCTCGGCGGGATGCTGTTCGACGACGACTTCGCCCCCGCCTATTGCGAGGACGCCGATCTGTGCCTGCGGCTGATCGCGGCCGGCCACCGCATCCGCTTCGTGCACGAGGCGGTGGCGGTGCACTGGCTGAGCGTCTCCACCAACCGGCAATCGCAGGACCGCAAACTGCGCCAGATCGCCGGCAACCAGGCGAAGCTCGCGGAACGCTGGGGCACGCTGCTGGCCCGGCTGGACGCGGTGCGGCCGATCGCCTTCTATCTGCCCCAGTTCCACGCCAATCCGGAAAACGACCTGTGGTGGGGCTCGGGCTTCACCGAATGGACCAACGTGGTCAAGGCGCGGCCGAGCTACGAGGGCCACTACCAGCCGCATCTGCCGGCCGATCTCGGCTTCTACGACCTGCGCACGGCCGAGGCGCTGCGCCGGCAGGCGGCGCTGGCGCGGCGTTACGGAATCGAAGGATTCTGTGTCTATTACTACAATTTCGGCAATGCGCGCGTCCTCGGCGCGCCGATGGAGGTGGTGCGAGCGAACCCGGACATCCCGTTCCACTGGTGCCTGTGCTGGGCGAACGAGAACTGGACCAAGCACTGGGACGGCGGCTCACGCGAGGTGCTGCTGGAACAAAGCTACGACGCGGCGACGCTGTCGGGCATCATCGCCGACGTGGTCGGGCAGGCCGCCGACCCGCGATATCTGCGCGTCGATGGCCGGCCGCTGTTCCTGGTGTATCGCCCGCTGCTGCTGCCCGATCCACGCGCCTTCGCCACCGCCTGCCGCGCGGCGTTCGCGCAAGCGGGATTTCCCGGCGTGCAACTGGTGTATGTCGAGAGCATGGAAGCGGTGGACCAGAAATTGCGCCCGGTCGATCTCGGCTTCGACGCCTGCGTCGAATTCCCCCCGCACGGCCGCGCCGCCCCGGCGGAAACCACGGCGAGCATCGTCAAGCCGGACTGGCACGGCTACCGCTACGACTACCCGCAAACGGTGCTGGCGTTCTGCAAGCGCGAGAGCGTGCCGTATGCGCGCTATCCCGCGGTGTTCCCGAGCTGGGACAACACGCCGCGCCAGCCGATGCAGGGCACCAGCTTCGACGGCGCCACGCCCGAGGCGTTCCGCGTCTATGTCGAGGAAAAAATCGAGGAGGCACGCCACTTTCTGATGGGTGAGGAGCGGCTGCTGTTCGTCAACGCCTGGAACGAATGGGCCGAGGGCGCGCATCTTGAGCCCGACACCGGTTTCGGCCACCGTTGGCTCGAAGCCATGCGCGACGCCCTCGCCGCGAAACGGTGGGCCTGATGCCCGAGATCGACGACATCGACGTGACGTTCATCGGCCATCCGTTCGCCTCGATCGGCATGGGCGAGCAGATGCGCAGCCACATCGCCGCCGCCAACAAGCTGCGGCTGCGCCACGGCGTGTTCGATATTTTCCGCTACGCCGAGCGCCGCGACCCCGCGCACTTCGCGCTGATCGGCGAGTGCGAGCGGGTAAGCGTGCCGCGCGGCATCCGTGTCTTCCACATCAACGGCGACGAGGTGGACCGCGTCATCGAGGCGTTCGAGGCGCGCGGCAACGATTTCGCCGGCGGATACAACGTCGTCATGCCGGCGTGGGAACTGCCGAACTATCCCCGCGAATGGGCGGCCAAGCTCGCGCGGTTCGACGAGGTATGGGCGATCTCCGGCTTCGTGCGGGACGGGTTGGCCGCCGCCGGCATCGGCAGCCACCGCATCGGCCAGTCGATCGAGACCGAGCCGATGGCCTTCCTGCCGCGCCGGTTCTTCGGCATCCGTGAATCCTCGTTCGTGCTGCTGCATTTCCTCGACCTGACATCCTACGCGACGCGCAAGAACCCGCACGCCGTCCTGGATTTGGCGCGGCTTCTGTGGGCCGAGCAGCCGTTCCTCGATCTGCATCTCGTGCTCAAGGTGAAGAACGGGGATCAGCCGGCCGAGGCATGGGCCGACGAATTCAGGGGCAACCCGCGGATCACCGTGCTGGACACACCGCTCGACAGCCTCGGCGCGCGCAGCCTGATCAATTGCTGCGACTGTTTCGTCTCGCTGCACCGCGCGGAGGGGTTCGGGCGCGGGCTGGGCGAGGCGATGGCACTGGGCAAGCTCGCCCTCGGTACTGGCTGGTCGGGCAATCTCGACTTCATGACGCCGGAGAACTCGCTGCTGGCGGGGCATCGCCTGACCAAACTCAAGCGCGAGCAATATCCGCACTGGCAGGGGCAAAGCTGGGCGGAGGCGGACGTGGCGCACGCCGCCAAGCTGTTGCGCGGCGTTCTGGCGGATGGCGAGCACGCGCGGGCGCTGGCGCTGCGTGGGCAGATGGAGGCGCTGCTCAGCCACGGGCATCGCGCGGTCGGGCTGCGCATCCTGGCGCGCCTGCACCACATCGCCGCTACCAGCCCGAAGCTGGCGCCACCGAGCGGCGGGCCGCCACGGCGGGGCCGCGGGGCCGCCGCGATGGCAGGGGCCGTGGCCTGACCGGCGCGGCCGCTACCGCCCGTGCCAGCCGCCCCCGCCGCCGTGCCAACCGCCGCCGTATCCGCCACCGTGCCAGCCGCCATAGCCGCCGCGCCAGCCGCCATAGCCGCCACGCCAGCCACCCCCGCCCCCCCCCGCGCCCCCGCCCCCGTCGAACC
>JAKBCB010000358.1 GCA_021808185.1 Pseudomonadota bacterium | reverse complement strand
CGTGGCCGACGTGCTGCACGCGGGGCTCGGCGCCCGGCATCTGATCTGCGGCCCGGATTTCGCCTTCGGCCACCGGCGCGGCGGCGACACCACGTTCCTTGCCGCCCGCGCGGAGGCGCTGGGCATCGGCCTGACCACCGCGACGGTGCTGTCCGACGAGGGCGGCCCGATGTCCTCCTCCCGCATCCGCCGCGCCTTGCAGGACGGCTATCCGGAGCGCGCGACGGCGCTGCTCGGCCGCCCCTGGGCGATCCTCGGCCCGGTGACGCATGGCGACAAGCGCGGGCGGACCATCGGCTTCCCCACCGCCAATATCCCGCTCGGGCGGCATCTGGAGCCGGCGCGGGGGGTGTATGCCGTCACCGTGAAGCTGCCCGGCGGCGCGGAGCTTCCCGGCGTCGCCAATATCGGCCGCCGCCCCACGGTTAACGCGGGGCCGGAAAGCCGGCTCGAAGTCAACATCTTCGACTACCAAGGCGATCTGTACGGGGCGGAACTGGCCGTCTCGCTGCACGCCTTCCTGCGCGGCGAGCGCAAATTCTCCGGCATCGAGGAATTGCGCGCGCAGATCGCGGCGGACGCGGCGCAGGCGCGGGCAATGCTGGCGGACGGGGCGCCGACGGCGTAGCGCGGCCCGCTACTTCGCCGGCAAGGCGCGCACGAACGCGATCGCCGCCTCCATCAACCGCTGCCGCAGCGCGTCGTCGCCGAAACCATCCGGGCCGGCGCGCACCCAGCCGCGCATGGTCCGCCCGCGCGAGACCATCGGCACGACATCCGGCAGCGCCAGCGCCCAGCCGTCGTTGCCCTGGCCGAGGCGTACCAGCAGCCCGCGCCCGCTCGCGCCGCAGAGCAGGTTGCCGTGCAGCAGCCACGCCCTGCCGCCGAACATGGTCGTCTCGACGACCCCGGGCAGCGCCGCGAGATGCTCCCGCACCAGTTCCTCCAGCCCCTCGTCGCGCGCCATAGCCCCCTCCCCATGGGTCAGCCCCGCGCCGGCCCTGCTTGACCTGGCACCCCGGCCGTCACCATAGTCCGGCCCCTTTTCCCGGCGCCCCGCCGCGAACATCTGTGTCCGGCGCATGCCGCGCGAGCAAGAACATGAGCGATAAGACCGACTACAAGGATACGGTTTTCCTGCCGGCCACGCCGTTCCCGATGCGCGGGGATCTGCCGAAGAAGGAACCGGCGCTGCTCGCCCGCTGGCAGAAGATGGGCCTGTGGCAGCAGCTGCGCGCCAACTCGCGCGGGCGGGAAAAATTCATCCTGCACGATGGCCCGCCCTACGCGAACGGCAACATCCATATTGGCACCGCGCTGAACAAGATCCTCAAGGATACGGTCAACCGCGCCCGTCAGATGGGTGGCTACGACGCCGACTACATCCCCGGCTGGGACTGCCACGGCCTGCCGATCGAATGGAAGATCGAGGAGGAATACCGCAAGTCCGGCCGCGACAAGGACGCGGTGCCCATCCTGCAATTCCGCGCCGAATGCCGTGCCTACGCGCAGCACTGGATGGGCGTGCAGGCGGGCGAATTCCAGCGCCTCGGCGTGCTCGGCGATTTCGAGCACCGCTACGCGACCATGGATTTCCCGTCCGAGGCCGCCATCGCCGGAGAGATCGGCAAATTCCTGCTGAACGGCGCGCTGTATCGCGGCCTGCGCCCGGTGATGTGGAGCCCGGTGGAAAAGACCGCGCTGGCCGAGGCCGAGATCGAATACCACGACCACACCTCCACCACGGTGTTCGTCCGCTTCCCGATCCTGGGCGGCGCGGGCGATCTGGCCGGCGCCACGGTGGTGATCTGGACCACGACGCCTTGGACCATGCCGGGCAACCGCGCCATCGCGTACGGCCCGGAGATCGACTACGCCGTCGTGCGGGTGGACAGCGCCGCCGAGGGCAGCCGCGCCCGCCCGGGCGAAATCTTCCTCGTGGCCCTCGCGCTGCTGCCGCAGGTCGCGGACGCCACCGGGATCGCGACGCATCACGTCCTGCGCGTGCTCAAGGGCGCGGATCTGGCCGGCATGCTGTGCGCGCATCCGATGCGCGGGCAGGGCTACGACTTCGACGTGCCGATGCTGCCCGGCGAGCACGTCACGACGGAGGCCGGCACCGGCTTCGTCCACACCGCCCCCGGCCACGGCGAGGAGGATTTCGTTCTCGGCCGCGCGCACAACCTGGAAATCCCCGAGACGGTCGGCCCGGACGGCACCTTCACCGCGAAGGCGCCGGGGTTCGAGGGCATTCACGTGTACAAGGCGGCGGACCCGGTGTGCGCGGCGCTCGATGCCGCGGGCGGGCTGCTCGGGCGCGGCACGGTGAAGCACTCCTACCCGCATTCCTGGCGCTCCAAGGCGCCGCTGATCTTCCGCGCGACCCCGCAATGGTTCATCCGCATGGACGGGCCGGAGAACATCCGCGCCGCCGCGCTGCGCGCCATCGCCGAGACCGATTTCGTCCCCGATGCCGGCCGCAACCGCATCGGCGGCATGGTCGCCACCCGCCCGGACTGGTGCATCAGCCGCCAGCGCGCCTGGGGCGTGCCGATCCCGATCTTCGTGCATCGCGCCTCGGGCGAACCGCTGCGTGACCCGCAAGTTGTCGCCCGCGTCGTCGAGGCGTTCACCACCGAAGGGGCCGACGCCTGGTACGCTTCGCCGCCGGCCCGGTTCCTGGGCGAGGGCCGGAACCCCGACGACTACGAGCAGGTGATGGACATCGTGGACGTGTGGTTCGAGAGCGGCTCGACCCACGCCTTTGTACTGGAAGCACGCGGAATGAAGTGGCCGGCCGACCTTTACCTGGAAGGCTCGGACCAGCATCGCGGCTGGTTCCATTCGTCTCTTCTTGAATCCGTCGGCACCCGCGGTCGGGCGCCGTTCAAGGCCGTGCTGACCCACGGCTTCACGATGGATGAACAAGGGAGAAAAATGTCCAAGTCGCTGGGCAACACCGTCGCCCCGCAGGAAGTCGAAAAGCAGTACGGCGCCGACATTCTGCGCCTGTGGGTGATGAACGCCGATGTCACCGAAGACCAGCGCATCGGCCCGGACATCCTGAAACAGACGGCGGAACTGTATCGCCGCCTGCGCAACACGCTGCGCTGGCTGCTCGGCAGCCTGGACGGGTTTTCGCCGGCGGAAATCCTGCCCGAAGCCGAGATGCCGGAGCTGGAGCGCTGGGTGCTGCACCGGCTGTGGGAACTCGACGGCCAGATCCGCGAAGCGGTGGAGACCCACGACTGGACCGGCGTGTATCCGGCGATCCACAATTTCTGCGCCTCGGACCTGTCCGCGTTCTACTTCGACGTGCGCAAGGACGCGCTGTATTGCGACCGCCCGGATGCGCCGCGCCGCCGCGCCGCGCGCACCGTGCTCGACCATCTGCACCGCAGCCTGACGACGTGGCTCGCCCCGGTGTTGGTGTTCACCGCCGACGAGGCCTGGATGGCGCGCTTCGGCGAGGCCGCCTGCGTGCATTTGCAGGATTTCCCGGAGGCGCCGGAGCGCTGGCGGGACGAGGAACTGGCGCGGAAATGGGCGACGTTGCGCGACCTCCGCCGCGCCGTCACCGGCAGCCTGGAGCGTGCCCGCGCCGAGGGCACCATCGGCGCCTCGCTGCAAGCCGCCCCCGTGCTGCATCTGCCGGCGGCCGAGGCCGGGCTGCTCTCGGCCGAGGAATGGGCGGAACTCGCCATCGTCTCCCGCCTGAGCCTCTCCACCGCCCCGGCGCCGGACGGTGCCTTCCGCCACCCGGACCGCGAGGATGTCGGCGTGCGCTTCGTCCGCGCCGAGGGCGAGAAATGCGTCCGCTGCTGGCGCGTGCTGCCGGAAGTGGGCGCCGTCGCCGCGCATCCGGCGCTTTGCAAGCGCTGCGCCGATGCCGTCGACTCGGGCCTCGTGTGCAAGGCGGCGGCGGAGTGATGCGTTGAGCGCGGTGTTTCACCCTTCACCCAAGCCATGACCCGCACATCCCTGATCCTGCTCGGCATCTTGGCGGCGCTCGTGGTCCTGGCCGCCGACCAGGCAAGCAAGTGGTGGGTGCTGAGCGTGCTGGATCTGCCGGCGCTCGGCTCCGTCGCGGTGCTGCCGGTGCTGAACCTGACCATGGTGTGGAATCGCGGCGTCACTTTCGGGCTGTTCAACACGCTCGGCGCCTGGGGCGCTTCGGCGATCGGCGTGGGCGCGCTGCTGGTGGTCTGCGTGCTCGGCGTCTGGCTCACGCGCGCCGAGCGTGCCCTGGTGGCATGCGCGCTCGGCGCCATCGCCGGCGGCGCGGTCGGCAACGTCATCGACCGCATCCGCTTCGGCGCGGTCGTCGATTTCATTCACGCACATGCATGGGGCTGGTCGTGGTATGTGTTCAACGTCGCGGACGCCGCGATCGTTTGCGGTGTCGCGGCGCTGTTGCTGGACGGGTTGTGGACACGGCGGCCGGACGACCGCCTTGCGGGGGCGGGCGAG
>JAKBCB010000009.1 GCA_021808185.1 Pseudomonadota bacterium | reverse complement strand
TCGTCGGCCGGCGTCATCTGCTCGGTCATGCGGCCTTCGCCAGCGCCGGCTGGGGCTGCAACGGGAACACCTTGTTCGGGTTGAGCAGCCAGCCCGGATCGAACGCGCTCTTGATGCGGCGTTGCTGCTCCAGCTCCGTTTCGGTGAACTGCACGCCCATCAGATCGCGCTTTTCCACCCCTACGCCGTGCTCGCCGGTCAGGCAGCCGCCGACCTCGACGCACAGCCTGAGGATGTCCGCGCCGAATTTTTCCGCCTTCGCGAAGCTGCTCGGGTCGTTGGCGTCGAACATGATGAGCGGATGCAGATTGCCGTCGCCGGCGTGGAAGATGTTGGCCACTTGCAGCCCATAGGACTCGCTCATCTCGCCGATGCGGGCGAGCACGTCCGGCAGGCGGCTGGTGGGGATGGTGCCGTCCATGCACAGGTAATCCGGGCTGATCCGCCCGACGGCGCCGAACGCGCCCTTGCGGCCCTTCCAGATCGCCGCCGATTCTTCCGCCGACTGCGACACCTTCAGGCTGATCGGGTCGAACTTCGCGCAGATGTCCTTGATGCGGTCGAGCAGGAAATCCTGCTCGGCGACGCTGCCCTCGACCTCGATGATCAGCATCGCCTCGGCGTCCAGCGGATAGCCCGCATGCGCGAACGCCTCGCAGGCGTGGATGGCGGGACGGTCCATGAACTCCAGCGCCACCGGGATGATGCCCGAGCCGATGATGGCATCGACGCATTGCCCGGCGATCTCGTTGGACTTGAACGCCGCGAGCATCGCGCGCGCGCCTTCCGGGCCGCGCAGGATGCGCACCGTCACCTCGGTGACGATGCCGAGCTGCCCCTCGCTGCCGGTGATCAGGCCGAGCCAGTCGTAGCCAACGGCGTCCAGATGCTCGCCGCCGATCTGCACCACCTCGCCCGCGACCGTGACCAGCTTGACGCCGAGCAGGTTGTTGGCGGTGACGCCGTAGCGCAGGCAATGCGCGCCGCCCGAATTCATCCCGACATTGCCGCCGATCATGCAGGCCAGCTGGCTCGACGGATCGGGCGCGTAGAAGAACCCTTCGGCCGAGACCGCCGTGGTGATGCCGATATTGGTCACGCCCGCCTGCACCAGGGCCGCGCGATTGGCGTAGTCGATGTCCAGGATGCGGTTCATCCGCATCATGCCGACCACGACCGCGTCCGCCATCGGCAACGCACCGCCCGAGAGCGAAGTGCCGGCGCCGCGCGGCACGATGCGCACGCCCTGCTGATGCAGATACGCGAGCACGGCGGCCACCTGCTCCGTCGTCTCCGGCAGCACCACCGCGAGCGGCACCTGCCGGTAGGCGGAAAGCCCGTCGGTCTCGTAGGGTTTCAGGCGCAGCGGTTCGGCGATCACGCCTGTCTCGGGCAGCAGCGCGCGCAGCCCCGCCACGATCGCCTCGCGGCGCGCCAGCACGTCTTGTTTCGGTTCCGGTTGCGCGATCATGCGGCTCCCCCATCGGGTGCGGACACTGATACCGAATATGGCGCGCCGCAAGCCGGCCGCAAACGCGAACCGCCCCGGACGATGCCGGGGCGGGGCGGATGGACGCGTCGAACGAAGAAGGCCGGCGCGGTTAGCCCTGGCGGGCCTTCATGCGCGGGTTCTTCTTGTTGATGACGTAAACGCGGCCATGGCGGCGCACCACGCGGCAGTTCTTGTCACGGGTTTTCGCCGACTTGAGGCTGTTGCGGACTTTCATCGGGGTGGCCTTGCGTACACGTTGTTCGGACCGACGACCGCCGCCGGCAATGAGGGGCGCGGAGTAAGCCGCCCGTTCCCGTGTGTCAAGCCGAGCGCCCCGTATCCGGCGAATGTCGCCACGTTGCGCTTGACGAAGCGCGCGGAACCAATCTAGAACACCGGCTTAGTTGCCGGTTTGTTCCAAGTCATCATCCAACGCGAATAACACGCTCGCCCGCCCGCTTCCCGTCACCGCCGCCGGCCGCACGGAGACATCCGCGATGCTGACCCGCAAGCAGCACGAGCTGCTGACATTCATCGACCGGCACCTGAAAAGCACCGGCTTCTCCCCGAGTTTCGAGGAGATGAAGGAAGCCCTGCAACTGAAATCCAAATCCGGCATCCACCGCCTGATCTCGGCGCTGGAGGAGCGCGGCTTTCTGCGCCGCCGCCACCACCGGGCGCGGGCGCTGGAAGTCGTGCGCCTGCCGGACGACGCGGCCGGCCGCGCGCCGGTCGCCGAGGTGCGCGGCGAGTCGCTGGCGACGGCCGGCGGCACGTTCGCGCCCAACGTCATCCGCGGCGATTTCACCGCCCGTCTCTCCGGCGTCCGCTCGGCCTCCGAGGCGGGCGCCATCCAGTTGCCGCTGTACGGCCGCATCGCCGCCGGCCTGCCGATCGAGGCGATGCGCGACAGCGCGACGCAGATCGAGGTGCCCGTGGCGCTGCTCGGCAGCGGCGAGCATTACGCGCTGGAAGTCGCTGGCGACTCGATGGTCGAAGCCGGCATCCTGGACGGCGACACCGTCATCATCCGCAGGGGCGAGACGGCGGAGAATGGGCAGATCGTGGTGGCCCTGGTCGATGACAACGAAGTCACCCTCAAGCGCCTGCGCCGGCGGGGCAACTCCATCGCGCTGGAACCGGCCAACCGCACGTTCGAAACCAAGATCCTGCCGTCCGACCGGGTAAAGGTGCAGGGCCGGCTAATCGCGCTGTTGCGGCGGTACTGAGCAAGGGGTCGCACGCCGACCCGCTATGAAGCCCCCTCTCCATGCGGGAGGGGCAGCAGCCTGCTCAGCGCCCCGCCGCGCGCAGCACCTCGCCGATATCCCCATCCGCGGGCACGCCCTGGATGTGGTGCGCGTGCCACAGCGCCACGAACAGCAGCGACCATGCCGGCTGCGAGTCGCGCGCGGCCTCGGCAAAGGCCGCGTGCACCGCCGCCGCCGGCAGGCTCGCCGCGATAGCCGGCGTGGTGGCGACCAGGGGGGCAAGCTCGGCCGACCGCGCCGCCATCCAGGCGCCGACCGGCGGCTTGAAGCCCTTCTTGCGGGCATAGGCGCCGGCCTGCGGGAATGCCTCGGCCAGCCAGTCCCGCAGCAGCACTTTTCCGAAGCGCGCGCCGGCCTTCAGCGCGTCCGGCAGGCGGAAGCCGAATTCGGCAACGACCGGATCGAGGAACGGCGTGCGCCCCTCCACGCCATGCACCATCAGCGTGCGGTCGAGCTTGGTCAGCAGGTCGTTCGGCAGCCATTCGGCGATGTCCACCGCCTGCGCCGCCTGCAATGGGGTTCTCCCCTGCCCCGCCACCGCCTCCGCCGCCGCAATCCCGTCGCGCCAGCCGGCAAGTGCCGCCGGATCGCCGAACACGCCCTTCGCGCGCGGGCGGCGGGCCACCCAGCGCCACGGGGCGCGGCGCTTCTTGTAGCGGCTGTAGCCGCCGAACAGTTCATCCGCCCCTTCGCCGCACAGCGTCACCTTCAGCCCCCCCGCGCGGGCCGCGCGCCCGAGCAGCCAGCTTGGCAGGACCGCCGCATCCGCCGTGGGATCGTCGATGGAAGCGGCGATGCGCGGTGCCAGTGCCCAGAAATCGCGCGCCGTCATCTCCAGCCGCGTGCAATCCGCGCCCATGACCCGCGCGAGTCGCTCGGCCTCGCGGCTTTCGTCCAGCGCGCCGCCGCCTTCCCAACCCACCGTCAGCGCCTGCACGCGCTGCCCTGTCGCACGCTTCATCAGCGCCAGCAGCGCCGAGGAATCGATGCCGCCGGACAGAAACAGCCCGTACGGCACATCCGAGCGCAGATGCGCGGTCACGCTGTCGAGCAGCACCGCGTCCAGCCGCCGCTTCGCCTCCGCATGGCCGAGTCGCAGCGGCCCGCCCGCCGGCAGGGCCGCGCGCATCCGCCGCGCGACCACGCGCCCCGCCTCGACCACCAGGGTCTCGCCCGGCAGCACGCGGAAAATACCGGGGAAAATCGTCTCCGCCCCGGTGGTGAATTTCAGTTGCAGCAATTCCGCGACCCGCCGCGGCGCCGCCGCCCGCGCGGCCAGCCCCGCCGCCAGCAGCGCCCCCGGCTCGGAGGCGAAGGCGAACAGATGCGCCGTCGCCGCGTAGTACAGCGGCTTGATCCCGAACGGATCGCGCGCGAGCAGCAGCCGCCCCGCCGCCGGATCGTGCACCGCGATCGCGTACATCCCGCGCAGCCGGTCGGCGAAGCCGATCCCCTCCGACTCGGCCAGGAACAGTGCCGGCTCGCAGTCCGAGCGGGTGCGGAACGGGGTCGCGGTCATCGCCGCGCGCAGGTCCGGGTCGTTGTAGATCTCGCCATTGGCCACCAGCGCGGCGCCGGCGGGCGTGAACAGCGGCTGATCGCCGGTTTGCAGGTCGATGATGGACAGGCGCGCGTGGATCAGCGCGGTGCCACCGCGCACGAGCTGCCCGTGCCCGTCCGGGCCGCGATGGGCGATGGCCTCCCGCAAGGCATGCAGCAGCGCAGGTTCGGGCGCGCCGCCATCCCGCGTCATCACGCCCGCCAAACCGCACATGCCAACATCCCTTGTCCGACGGCGAGCCTCTACATCGGGCGCGCGCCCGCGTCATGTCCGTGCTAAGCGCGCGGACATGCGCATACTGTTCGTCACATCCAACCGCGTCGGCGACGCCGTGCTGTCCACCGGGCTGCTGGACCACCTGATCCGCGCCTACCCGGCCAGCCGCATCACCGTCGCCTGCGGCCCGGCGGCGGGGGGGGTGTTCGCGCGCATGCCGAATCTGGAACGGCTGATCCCGTTCGAAAAGCAGACCTATGGCCGCCACTGGCTGCGGCTGTGGGCGGCGACGGTGGGGACGTTCTGGGATCTGGTGGTCGATATCCGCGCCTCGGCCCTATCCTATCTGGTGCCGGCGCGGCGACGCGCGGTGATGCGCAAGCATCCGGGCCACAAGACGGAGCAACTCGCCAAGATCCTGCGGCTCGACACGGTGCCGCTGCCGGTCGCCTGGACCGGGCCGCAGGACCGGGCACGCGCCGAGACCTTGCTGCCCGCCGGATCGCCGGTGATCGCGTTCGGCCCGACCGCGAACTGGGATGGCAAGGTCTGGCCACCCGAACGCTTCGTGGCGTTGTTCCGCGCCCTCGCCACTGGGCCGTTGGCATGCGCGCGGATCGCGGTGTTCGCGGGTCCGGGCGCGCGGGAGCGGGCGCTTGCCGCCCCGGTGCTCGCGGCGCTGCCGGAGGCCATCGACCTCGCGGGCGCGCTGAGCCTGCCGGAAGCCGCCGCCTGCCTCGCCCGCTGCGCGCTGTTCGTGGGCAACGATTCCGGGCTGATGCACCTCGCCGCCGCCGCCGGCACGCCGACGCTGGGGCTGTTCGGGCCGACGCCGGCCGCGGAATACGCCCCCGCCGGGCGCCTGACGGCAGCGGCCATCGCGCATGGCCAGCGGATGGAGGATCTTTCCGTGGCGGACGCGCTGGCGGCGGCGCGCACCCTGCTCTCCCCGGCGCTGGCCGCGTGACCCGCGTCGCGCACGTCATGGCCGGTGCCACCATGGGCGGCGCCGAACTGTTCTTCGAGCGGTTGTGCCTCGGCCTTGCCGCCGCCGGCGAGGAGGTGCTGCCGGTGATCCGCCGCAATCCGGTGCGCGCGGCGCGGCTGCGCGCGGGCGGGTTTGCGCCGGTGGAACTGGCCTTCGGCGGCCCACTCGATCTGTTGACCGGCCCGCGCCTGCGCGCCGCGCTGCGCGGCTTCGCCCCGCAGGTCGTCGTCAGCTGGATGAACCGCGCGAGCCAGGTCACGCCGCGCGGCGACTGGACGCTGGTCGGCCGGCTCGGCGGCTATTATGACCTGCGCTACTATCGCCGCTGCGACCATCTTGTCGGCAACACGCGCGGCATCGTGGCGTGGCTGCGCGCGCAGGGCTGGCCGGACGAGCGCACCCACTACGTGCCGAATTTCGTCGAGGATTTTTCTGCAGCGCCCCCGGGCACACCCCCCCCCTCCGGCTTGCCGGAGGGGCGGCCGCTGCTGCTCGGCCTGGGCCGGCTGCACACGGACAAGGGGTTCGACACGCTGATCCAGGCGATGCCGCGCCTACCCGGCGTGCATCTGGCCATCGCCGGCGAGGGGCCCGAGCGCGCGGCGCTCACGGCGCTCGCCGCGCGCAAGCATGTTGCCGACCGCGTGCATTTCCTCGGCTGGCGGGCCGATGCGGGCGCGTTGCTGCGGGCGGCGGACCTGTTCGTCTGCTCCTCGCGCGTCGAGCCGCTCGGCAACATGGTGATCGAGGCGTGGTCGGCCGCCCGCCCGGTGGTGGCGGCGGACGCCGACGGGCCGCGCGAACTGCTGCGCGACGGCGCCGACGGGCTGGTGGTGCCGAAGGAGAACCCCGAAGCCCTCGCGGCCGCGATCGCGGACCTGCTGGCGGATCGGCCGAGGGCGGCGGCGCTGGCGCGGGCCGGGCGGGCGCGCTTCGATGCGGAATTCGCGGCGGCCACGGTGGTCGCGCGGTGGCGCGACTTCCTCGCCTCGGTGGCCCGCTGATGCCGCGCGGGCCTGCGGGGGGTCAGACCGCCGTTGCGTCCAGTTGGTCGAGCGGGAGCCATTGCGGCGGCGGGATCGCCCGTTCGGCGGCTTTCTGCGTCACCGACAGCAGCAGCCCGCCATCGGACAGCGGCACCAGATTCTCGATGGCCCCCTGCGCCTGCAACAGCCGCAGCGCGGCGCGTACGCGCGACGGATCGACGATGATATCGGCACCGCGCAGGGCGGCGTTGAGATCGGCCTGCCGACGCTTGCTGCGCGCCGCCATGTTGTTCAGGGCCTGGAGCAGAACCACCGCGAAATCCGCATCCTCAAGGTCGGTTGCGCGACCGCCGCCGGCGGGCGCGGCTTCGTTTGGGCCGGCGCCGAGCACCCCCGCTGCCGAACCCGGTGAGTCCGGGCGCATCGTATCCTCCTTGTTACAAGTTAGCGAAGAACATCCGCCATCAGTGGCGACAGACCAGCATCAACTAACCGTGAATTTAACGATTAGCACCTGGATGTCCAACGCTAAATTGCCTGGCCAGAACAAAAAAATGCATCTGCGCCAAGGAATGTCGGCGCCAGCCGCGCTGCAAATCTCCGCAAATCGGGTGACTAGACGTCGTTCCGCGATCGTTCTCCATTGGTGAATGGTTTTTGTTGCAATGATAGCAATGTTTAACGATTTAGACCAAATCTCTTTTGGTCTGCGAATTGGTCATGCGACCGATCTGTCGCTCCGCTCCGGGGTGACGGCGATCCTGTTCGAGCAACCCTGCGTCGCCTCGGTCGTGGTGCTGGGCGGCGCGCCAGGCGGGCGGGAACTCGGCTTCCTGGAGCCGGACATGACGGTGGAGCGCGCGGACGCGATCGTGCTGTCCGGCGGCTCCGCGTTCGGTCTGGACGCGGCGGGCGGGGTGCAGGCGGCGCTGCGGGAGGACGGGCGCGGCTTCCCGGCAGCCGGAACGCTGGTGCCGCTGGTGCCGCAGGCGATCCTGTTCGACCTCGCCAATGGCGGCGCCAAGGATTGGGGCCGGTTCTCGCCGTATCGCGACCTCGGTTACGCCGCCGCGCGCGCGGCCACGGCCGGCCCGCCCGCGCTCGGCAGCGTCGGCGCCGGCACCGGGGCCACCACGGCCACGGTCAAGGGCGGCTTCGGCGCCGCGAGCGCGGTCACGCAAGGCGGATTTTCCGTGCTGGCGCTCGCGGCGGTGAATGCCATCGGCTCGCCGCTGATCGGCGACGGGCCGTGGTTCTGGGCCGCCCCGTTCGAGGTCGGCGCGGAGTTCGGCGGGCGCGGCTGGCCCGCGCGCATGGGGCCGGAGGCCACCGCCATGCACGTCAAGGGCCGGCCGCAGCCCAGCACCACCATCGGCGCCGTCATCACGGACGCCACGCTGACCAAGGCGCAGGCCAGGCGGCTGGCGATCATGGCGCATGACGGGCTGGCGCGCGCGGTGCTGCCGGCGCACGCGCCGATGGACGGCGACACCATCTTCGCCGCCGCGACCGGCGCCCGCCCGCTGAGCAACCCGGTCGCGGACCTGACCGAACTCGGCCACGCAGCGACCTGCGCCTTCGCCCGCGCCGTCGCGCGCGGCGTGTTCGAGGCAGCCGCCTTCCCCGGCGGCCTCCCCTCCTGGCGCGACCGCTTCGGCGCGTAGGCGCTACCCCCGCCGGCGCACCCGCGGCATCGCGGCCACCAGCGCCTGCGTGTAGGGGTGCTGGGGCGCGGCGAGCACGTCCGCCGTGCGCCCCTGCTCGACGATGCGGCCGTGTTGCAGCACCGCGACGCGCTCCGTCACCACCCGCACCACGCCGAGATCGTGGCTGATGAACAGCCAGGCGAGGCCGAGCTTCTCGCGCAGGTCCAGCATCAGATTCAGCACCTGCGCCTGCACCGACACATCGAGCGCCGAGACCGGCTCATCGGCCACCACCAGCGCCGGGCGGGTGACGAGGGCGCGGGCGATGGCGATACGCTGGCGCTGGCCGCCGCTGAACTCGTGCGGATATTTCTCCGCCGCCGCCGCCGGCAGGCCGACCGCCTGGAGGATGGCCGCCACGCGATCGCGCCGCTCGCCGCGCGCGGTACGCGGCTCCAGCGCCGCGATCGGCTCGGCGACGATGCGGAACACCGTCTGGCGCGGATCGAGCGAGCCGTACGGGTCCTGGAACACCGCCTGCACATGCCGACGAGCGGCGCGCAGCTCACGGCGCGAGAGCGCGAACAGGTCCATGCCGTCCAGCCGCACGCTGCCGGCATCGGGCCGTTCCAACGCCAGCACGCTGCGCGCCAGCGTGGATTTGCCGCTACCCGACTCGCCGACGATGGCGAGGCTGTCGCCCTTGGCCATCGCCAGATCGATGCCGTGCAGCACCCGCAGCCTCGGCGCGGCGGCGAACGGGTGCGGGCGTGGCAGCGCGTACTCGCGCACCAGCCCGGAGACTTGCAGGAGGGGGGTATCGTTCATGACGCCGCGTGCGGATGCAGGCAGGCGGCACGGTGCGGCCCGCCCCCCGCGAGCGTGGGCGCCTGTTGGCCGCAATCGGGTTCCGCCCTGGAACAGCGCGGCGCGAAGGCGCAGCCCGGCGGGCGGTGCAGCGGGTCCGGCACCTGCCCCGGAATCTGCACCGGCCGCGCGCCGCTCTCGGCCGGGCGGGCGGCGAACAGCGCGCGGGTGTACGGATGCGCCATGCCGCCGAACACCGAATCGGTCGGCCCCTGCTCCACCACCCGCCCGGCATACATCACCAGCACGTTGGCCACCGTCTGGCTGACCACGCCGAGATCGTGGGTGATCAGCAGCAGCCCCATCCCGGTCTCCGCCGCGAGGTCGGCAAGCAAGGCCAGCACCTGCGCCTGTACCGTGACATCCAGCGCCGTGGTCGGCTCGTCGGCGACCAGCAGGTCCGGCCCGCAGGCCAGGGCCGCGGCGATCACCACGCGCTGGCGCTGCCCGCCGGAGAGCTGATGCGGATAGCGGTGCGGCGAGATCCTCGCTGGGTCGAGGCCGACGCGATCGAGCATCCGGGCCGCCCGCGCGTCCGCCTCGGCCCGCGACAGACGCAGATGCAGCCGCAACGGCTCGGCCACCTGCGCGCCAATGCTCATCAGCGGATTGAGCGCGGTCATCGGCTCCTGGAACACCATGCCGATGCGCCGCCCGCGCACGCCGCACAGGTCCGGCTCCGGCAGCGCCAGCAGGTCGCGCCCGTCCAGCATCACCCGCCCGGCGACCCGCGCGCCCGGCGGCAGCAGGCCCATGATCGCCAGCGCGGTCATCGACTTGCCGCTGCCGCTCTCGCCCACCAGCCCCACGCTGTCGCGCCGGTCGAGCGTGAAGGACACGCCGGCCAGCACCGGCACCAGTTGCCCGCGCATCGGCAGCGCCACGGTCAGATCCTCGACGCGCAGCATCATCGCCCCCGCCGCAGGCGCGGGTCGAGCCAGTCCTGCAACCCGTCGCCCAGCAGATTGAGCCCGAGCACCGAGAGCGTGATCGCCACGCCCGGAAACACCGCCAGCAGCGGCGCGCGCCAGATATAGGTCTGCGCGTCGTTCAGCATCCGCCCCCAGGACGGGTTCGGCGGCTGCGTGCCGAGGCCCACATACGAAAGCCCGGCATCGGCGACGATGGCCAGCGCGAACTGGATCGTGGCCTGTACCAGCAACACCGCCGCGATATTCGGCAGCACATGCAGCACCGTGATCGCCACGTCGCCGCGCCCGGCGGTGCGCGCGGCCATGACGAACTCGCGCGCCCAGATGGACCGCGCGGCGCCACGCGTGATGCGCGCGAACACCGGGATGTTGAAGATGCCGATGGCAAGCATGGCATTGCCCGCCCCCGGCCCCGCGAGGGCGGTGATCATCACCGCCGTCAGCAGCGCGGGAAAGGCGAAGGCCAGGTCGCAGGCGCGCATCACCACATCGTCGATCCACCCGCCGCGCGCCGCCGCGAACGCCCCCAGCGGCACGCCGAGCCCGGCGCCGACCACGACGGCGATCAGCGCCACGGACAGCGAACTCGACGCACCGGCCATGATCATCGACAGCACGTCCCGGCCCAGATGGTCGGTGCCGAACGGATGCGCCAGCGAGGGGGCGGCAAGTTTGTGCACGATGTCGATGGCGGTCGGCGCGTACGGCGTCCAGGCCAGCGAGACCAGCGCCACCGCCGCCATCAGCAGCGTGATGCCGGCGCCGAGGATCAGGTTGCGGCTGCGCAGGGCGGTCATGCCCCCGCCCGCCGCAGGCGCGGGTCGATCCAGGCGGCGGCGAGATCGACCAGGAAATTCACCACGATCACGCTGCCGGCCAGCAGCACCACCAGATCCTGCACCACGATCAGGTCGCGCTGCGCGATCGCCTGGAACACCAGCCGGCCCAGGCCCGGCAGGGTGAATACGTTCTCGATAATCACTGTCCCGGCCAGCAGAAACGAAAATTGCAGCCCGATCAGCGTGACCACCGGGATCAGCGCGTTCGGCACCGCATGGCGCCACAGCGCGGCCGGCCGCGAAAGCCCCTTGGCGCGCGCGGTGCGCACGAAATCCTCGCCCAGCGTGTCGATCACCGCGGCCCGGGTGACGCGCGCCAGGATCGCCGCCTGCGGCAAGGCCAGCGCCAGCGCCGGCAGGATCAGCGCGCGAAACCCGGCCCACAGCCCCGCGTCCCAGCCTGGGAACCCACTCGCCGGCAGCCACGGCAGGCGGACGGCGAACAGCAGGATCAGCAGCAGCCCGAGCCAGAAATTCGGCAGCGCCACGCCGATCTGCGCCACCCCCATCAGCCCCGCGTCCGCCGCCCCACCGCGCCGCGCCGCCGCCGCGACGCCAACCGGAATGGCGATCGCGGTCGAAAGCAGGATCGCGAATAGCGCGAGCGGCAGGCTGACCAGCACGCGCTGGCGCACCAGTTCGGCGACGGGCACGTGGTAGGTGAAGCTGGTGCCGAAATCCCCGCTCAGCAGCCCGCCGAGCCAGCGCGCGTAGCGCAGCCACATCGGCGCATCCAGCCCCAACTGGTGCCGCAGCGCCGCCAGCGTGTCCTCGCGCGCCCCGGTGCCCAGGATCAGCGCCGCCGGATCGCCCGGCAGCACCTGGAGCACCACGAACACCACGATGGAGGCGGCGAGCAGCGTCGCCAGCAGAATGGCGACGCGGCGGAGGAGATAGAAGGTCACGCTCGGGTCGGCGTTTTCCCCCTCCCCCCAACCCCCTCCCGCAAGGGGAGGGGAAGCAGGGATGGGCGACGCACGCGGAGGGACGAAAAACTCACTCCGCCCAACTCACGCCCGCCATGTCGTTCGCCGGGATCGGGTCGTTGTCCCACAGGCCGCGCAGCTTGGCGTTGGCGACACCGACCTTGGCCAGCGCGAACATGAAGACGTTCGGCTCGTCCTCGGCCAGCTTCTTCTGCAACTGGCCGACCAGATCCATTTGCAGCTTCGGGTCCACCGTCTCGACGAACTGCTTGTACAGCGCCTTGTAGTCGGGGCTGTCGTAGTTGAAGTAGTATTTGTCGCGCGCGTAGATATCCAGGTCGCGCGCCTCGGTGTGCGAGATGATCGTCGCCTCGTAGTCTGTGCGCTTGAACACCTGGTCCAGCCACTGGCCCCACTCGATCGGCACCAGCTTGGCCTTGATGCCCACCTGCTCCAGCATCGCCGCGATGATCTCGCCACCATGGCGCGCGTACGGCGGCGGCGGCAGCAGGATCGTCATCTGGAAGCCCGGCTTGATGCCGGCTTCCTTCAGCAGCGCCTTGGCCTTCGCCGGGTCGAACGGATAGGTGCCGGTCAGATCGACATAGCCCGGATCGCCCGGCGTGTAGTGCGAGCCGATCGGCGCGCCGTAACCCGATTGCGCGCCGTCGATCACCGCCTTGCGGTCAATGGCGAAGGCGAGCGCGCGGCGGACGCGGATATCGTCGAACGGCTTCTTCGCGTTGTTCAGCGCGAGGATCGTTTTGCCTTCGGTGGTGCCGACATGCACGGTGAATTTCGGGTCCGCCTTGAACTGGTCGAGCGCCTCCGGGGCGGGGAACAGCGGGAAGGCGTCGATGTCGCCGGCCAGCACGGCGGCGGTCGCGGCCGACGGGTCGGAGATGAACTTGAAGGTCACGGCGGAGAGCTGCGGGCGCGAGCCCCAGTAGTCGTGGAACCGCTCCAGCTCCACGCGGTCGCCCTTGACCCATTGCTTGAACTTGAACGGCCCGGTGCCGACCGGGTCCGTGGCGTTGGTCGCGGCCGATTTCGGCGCGACCATCACCGCGTCGCCCCACGCCATGTCGAACAGGAACAGCGAGGTGGGGCGCTTCAGCGTCACCACCGCGGTCCCCGCGGACGGGCAGGCGACGCTGGCGATCGGCTCGAACAGCTGCTTCTGCGCGTTCGTGCTGTCCGGCGCCATGGCGCGCTCATACGAGAACTTGACGATGGAGCAGTCGAACTTGGTGCCGTCGTGGAATTTCACCCCGTCGATCAGGGTGAACGTATAGGTCAGCCCGTCCTTGGAGATGCTCCAGCTTTCCGCCAGCGCCGGCTTCACCTCGCCCTTGGCGGTGATGCGGGTCAGACCTTCATAGATGTTGCCGTAGGTGACTTCGCGGATCGCCGAGGCAGCACCGGCGGTCGGGTCGAGGCCGGGCGGCTCCAGCACCATGCCGACGGTGATGGTGTCCTTGGCCTGGGCCGTGGACATGGTGGCGAACCCGGCCAGCAGCGAGCCGGCCAGCGCCACCGCGAGCAGTCTGGTCATGCGCGATCTCTCCCCTCGCCCGGCTCTGCCGCCGGGACGCCCGAGGCAAGCACAACAGCCGAATTGGGCGCGGTCAAGGCAGCGAATCAGATCCGATAGAAACGGCGCGCGTTGTCGTGGAACAGCGCGCGCTGCTCCTCGGCCGTGAAGCCTTCGGCGATGCGGCGGAACTGGTCCCAGATCGTGTCGTACGTGCTGTGCAGCCGCGCCACCGGCCAGTCGCTCCCGAACATGGCGCGCCCGGTGCCGAACGCCGCGACGCACTCCAGCGCCACCGCACGGATGCTCTCGAAGCTGGGCGCCGGATCGTAGGCGCCGATGTTGGAGACCTTGAGCGCGATGTTCGGCTCGCGCCCCAGGGCGCGGATGGCTTGGCGCCAGCGCTCCATGCCCTCGGCGTCGCGGTCGATCGGGCTTGCGCAGTGATTGACGATGATCGGCAGCGCCGGGAACGCCCGCGCGAGATCCAGAACGCTATCGAGTTGATATGGATACATCATGAGTTCCAGCATCAGCCCGTGCCCGCCCAGCCGCGCCACATCCGCGCGCCACGCCGGTTCGAAGGCGATGCCGTCGCGCGGGGCGAAGTTCTTCGCCGGGTCGGACGGATGAAAGCTCAGGATGGCGCGGACGCCGACGACGCGGGAAAATTCCGCCTGTGCCGCGATGATGCCGGCCGCCTCCGGCGTGCCGAGGGGGGCGGCGGCGATGTAGCGGGCGGCGATGTTGTTCTGCTTGTCCAGCGTCTCCAGCCAGCGCGTCTCGCCGAGCATGTCGGCGCTGTCCCAGAGCGCCTCGATATGCACGGCGGCGGCGATGGGCTGGCCGGCGGCCTCGCGCGCGTAGTCGGCGGGCAGGAAATCCGCGCGCAGCCGCTCCAGCCCGCCCAACGCCCGCACCCCGCCCTCGGCCGGCAGCAGCCACGCATGCTTGCGCATCGAGAGATCCCACAGATGGATATGCGGGTCGATGATCGGACCGGAATACATCTCGGGGCCTCCGCCAACGGGTCGGGCGGAATGCTAGCCTGGGGCGGCGTTACTCCAACAGGTTGCCGATGGAATTATCCGTCGCCGTCGGCGCCTTCTGGTCCGGCAGCGCGATTTCCCAGCCGCCGCCCAGCGCCTTGTAGAGCGCCACGAGGTCGGTTGCGATCAGCGTCGTGCTGTCGGTCAGTTGCTGCTCGGCGGCGAGCAGGTTGCGCTGCGCGTCGAGCACCGCGAGGAAGTCTGCCACCCCTTGCGAATAGCGCTCCTGCGCCAAATCGACCGCATGGCGGTTCTGCTCGACGGCCTCGCGCAACTGGTCGCGGCGGCGCTGCTCGGCGGCATAGTCGGTCAGGCCCGTATCCACCTCGTGCATCGCCGTCAGCACCGCGCGGCGATAGGCGATCGCCGCCTCCTGCTGCTGCGATTTGCGCAGTTCCAGCGTGCTATGCAGCCGCCCGCCCTGGAAGATCGGCAGGTACAGCGTGGGGCCGATCGCCCAGGTGTTGGAATTGCCCCAGTTGCCGAGCAGGTTGAGCTGGGTCGCCTGCAACGCCACGCTGCCCGACAGCATGATGCGCGGATAGAAATCCGCCACCGCCACGCCGACATCGGCGGTGGCGGAGTGCAACTGTGCCTCGGCCTGCCGGATGTCCGGGCGGCGGCGGGCCAGTTCCGAGGGCAGGCCCACCGGCACTTTCGGCGGCACCGGCGGGATCGGCTTCTGCGTGGCCAGTTCCGCGGTCAGGCTCTGCGGCGGTTCGCCCAGCAGCAGCGCGATGGCGTCGATCAGGTCGTCGCGCTGTGCCTCCAGCGCCGGCAACTGGGCGGAAATCGTCGCCACCAGCGCGGTCGCGTTGGCCACGTCGAGATCGGTGGTAACACCGCCCGCCGCACGCTCCTGCGTCAGTTGCAGGCTTTTCTGCGCGATCCGCAGGTTGTTCTGGGTGATCTCCAGATTGCGCTGCACGCCGCGCAGGCGGATGTAGTCGCGCGCAAGTTCGGCGCTCGCCCCCAGCAGCACGCCGCGCTGCCCCTCGGTTGCGGCGGCGGCGGCGGCCTCGGCCGATTCCACGCCGCGGCGCGCATGGCCCCAGAAATCGAGCTCCCACGTTGCGTCAAATCCAGCCTGGAACACGTTGAACGGCTGGAAGATCTGGTTCTGCGTGGCACCCGCGCCGTTGGTGTTCGATGCCGGCACGGTGCTGGCGCCGGTGCCCACCAGCGACAGCACGCCGTTCTTGCTCAGTTGCTGGCGCGACGCGGCGGCGCTGCCCTCGACCATCGGCAGCAACGCGGATTGGCTGACCCCGAGCACCGCGCGGCTTTCCAGCAGGCGCTGGCCGGCGACCTGCACGTCTAGGTTGCCGGATGCCACGCGGCTTTCCAGCTTGGTCAGCGTGTCGTCGTGGAACACCGACCACCACGCCGGGTCGATGGCGGCCTCGGTCGGCGTGCTCGGTGGCGGCGCCTTGGGCTGCGCCGGCGGCGCGGGGTGGCCGGTCAGCCACGACACCGGCGACCAGGGCACGGTGGGGGTCTCGTGGTTCGGCCCGACCGGCGCGCAGGCGGCGATGGCGGCGAGCGGCAGCAGCGGCAAGATGTGGCGGAGCCTGGATGGAACGGCCAAGGGCGGGCTCTCCTCGGTAAAACGTGTCAATCGCACACGGTATCGATGCGGGCCGGCCCGTCAACGCGGCGGGGCGCACGGGTGCCTCGCGCCGCGTGGTTGCGCGAATGGTGCGTTGCGGTTGATATCCCCGCCACGATGCAAACGCCACCCGACCGGCGGCAGTCTCGCGGCTGCCGTGTTCTTGTCCTCGTGTTGCTGCTCGGCGCCTGCGCCGCGCCGCCGCGCGCCCATGTGGCGACCGCGGTCCTCGCCGATGCGCCGCCGCGGTCGCGCGAAGTCGTCGTCACCGCCGACCGGCGGGCGAGCGAGGCGGGGCTTGCCATGCTCAAGCGTGGCGGCGCGCCGATCGACGCGGCGGTGGCGGCACAGGCGGTGCTGGGGCTGGTCGAGCCGCAATCCTCCGGCCTTGGCGGCGGCAGCGTGCTGCTGGTCTGGCACGCCGCCGATGCCCGGCTGACGGTGACGGACGGCACCCCCCGCGCCGGCCACGACGCGCCCCCCGGCCTGAACGTGGACACGGACGGCACCACGCTCGATCCGGCGGCCGGGGTGCATGGCGGCGGGGCTGTGGGCGTGCCCGGCACGCTGCCGGCGCTGTGGGCCGCGCACAAGGCGGGCGGCAAGCTGCCCTGGGCGGACCTTTTCGCCCCGGCGATCAGGCTGGCCGAGGACGGGTTCGCCATGCCGCGCGCGCTGCACGACGTGCTCGCCGCCGCCGATGCGCGGGCGATGTACGGCGAGGCGGCCGCGCCGTACCTGGCGGCGGACGGCACGGTGCCGGCGATCGGCACGGTGCTGCGCAACCCCGCCTACGCCGCGACCCTGCGGCAAGTGGCGCGGCTTGGCCCGGCCGGGCTGTACGATGGCCCCGCGCTGGCCGAAACGATGGCGGCGCTGCGGCGCGGCGGCCGGCCCTCGCGGCTGACGGCGGCGGATCTGAAAGATTACACCGCGACCGAGCAGGCGCCGCTCTGCGCGCCGTGGCACGGGTTGCGCGTCTGCACCGCGCCGCCGCCCTCGTTCGGTGGCCTGCTGGCGCTGCAAATGCTGGGCATCGCCGGCACCGGCGACCTGCTGGACCCGGACTTCGCGCATCGCTTCCTCGATGCCGGCCGGCTGGCCGAGGCGGACCGGCGGCACTTCGTGGGCGACCCGGATGTGCTGCCGGTGCCGGCCGAGGCGCTGCTCGACCCGGAATACCTCGCCGCGCGCGCCGCCCTGATCCCGCCCACCCAGGCGCTGATGCACCCCAAACCCGGCCAGCCCGAGCCGGAAAGCGCATGGCGCGACGACCCTGGCGCGCCGACCACGGCGACCAGCCAGATCGTGGTGGTCGCGGCCTCCGGCGACGCGCTGAGCATGACCACGAGCCTGACGCACATCTTCGGCGCCCGGGTGGCGGCCGGCGGCGTGGTGTTCAACAACGCGCTGGCCAATTTCGCCCCGGCGCCCCCGAGCGGGGTGCACTACGTCAACGAAATGGCGCCGAACAAGCGCCCGGCGACACCCTTCGCGCCGGTCGTGGTGCTGGATGCCTCGGGCCAACCGGTGCTGCTCGGCGGCAGCGGCGGCGGGCCATTCGTGCCGGACGTGGTGGCGGCGGCGCTGATCGACATGCTCGCCAACAACCGCGCGCCGGCCGAGGCGCTGGCCCGCCCGCATCTCAGTTCCGCCGACCCCGATCACGTGGCGGTGGAAGCCGGCACGCCGGCGGAGGCGCTGCTGCCGCCGCTCGCCGCCATGGGCTACCGCGCTCGGGCGGAAGCGATCCCATCCGGCTCGGCCTTCGCGCGCCGCCTGCCGGGCGGCTGGGCGGGGGCTGCCGATCCGCGACGCGACGGGGCGGCGGTGGGGGATTGAGGCGCGGCCGAGGTTGGCGCCGGCCGGTCGCGCGCATATAGCGGAGCGACAGACATGGAGGCCGGGATGACACCGACGGAAAAAGTACTGGCGCGCCTCGAACAAGCGTTTCCCGCGCAACAGGCGCGCTGGCTCGACCTGCTGCGCATCCCCTCCATCAGCGCCCAGCCCGCGCACGCGGCGGATTGCCGCGCCGCCGCCGAGTTCCTCCGCCGCGATCTGGAAAGCATCGGGTTCACCGCGAGCCTGCGCGAGACGCCAGGCCATCCGGTGGTGGTGGCGCACCATCCCGGCCCCGGCGCCGACGCGCCGCATCTGCTGTTCTACGGCCATTACGACGTGCAGCCGGCCGAGCCGCTCGACCTCTGGACCTCGCCGCCGTTCGCGCCGGCCGTCGTCGATGGCCCGCACGGTCCGCGCGTGGTGGCGCGGGGGGCGGTGGACGACAAGGGACAGGTCGCGATGTGGCTCGGCGCGCTGCGCGCCTGGGTGGAGGAAACCGGCTCCCTGCCCATCCGCGCCACGGTGCTGATCGAGGGCGAGGAGGAGGTCGGCAGCGTCAACCTCGAAGCCTTCCTCGCCGCCAACCGCGCCGAGCTTGCCGCCGATGTCGCGGTGATCTCCGACACCAACATGTGGGACATCGACACGCCGGCGATCACCGCCTCGCTGCGCGGGCTTGTGTATATGCATGTGCTGCTGAAGGCCGCCGCGCGCGATCTGCATTCCGGCATGTACGGCGGATCGGCGCTGAACCCGATCAATGCGCTGACCCGCGCGCTCGCCGCCCTGCACGACGCCACGGGCCGCATCACCCTGCCCGGCTTCTACGACGGCGTGGCCGAGGTCTCGGCCGAACAGGCGGCGCAGTGGGCCGCGCTCGGCTTCGACGAGGGCAAGTATCTGGGCGACATCGGCCTGAGCGTGCCGTCCGGCGAGGCCGGACGCGGCGGGCTGGAGCGGCTGTGGGCACGGCCGACCTGCGACATCAACGGCATCTGGGGCGGCTACCAGGGGCCGGGCGCCAAGACCGTGATCGCCTCCGAAGCCGGGGCGAAAGTCAGCTTCCGGCTGGTGCCCGGCCAGAACCCGGAGCAGATCGTCGCCAGCTTCAAGGCGTTCATGCAGGCGCATGTCCCGGCGGATGCGAAGCTGGAGATCACCGGCAGCGGCAGCCCGGCGTTCCGGGTATCGGCCGACAGCAAGTTCATCGACGCCGCCCGCGCGGCGCTGGCCGAGGAATATGGCCGCCCAGCGGTGCTGATCGGCGGCGGCGGTTCCATCCCGGTCGTCGGCTCCTTCCATCGTATGCTCGGACTGGACAGCCTGCTGATGGGCTTCGGGCTGGAAGACGACCAGATCCACGGCCCGAACGAAAAATTCGAGGTGCGATGCTTCCGCCACGGCACGCGCAGCCACGCGCGGCTGCTGGGCCATCTCGCGGCCAAGTGACCCCGCGCCTGCGGACGGAGGGGCTGCGCAGCGCGCTCGCCGGGCCATTCGATCTGGCCGTCGATGCCGGCGCCTGCGTCGCCATCACCGGTCCGTCCGGCTCTGGCAAAAGCCTGCTGCTGCGCATGATCGCCGACCTCGATCCGAGCGAGGGGCGCGTCTGGCTGGACGGGCGGGAGCGCGCGGGGTTTGCCGCGCCGGACTGGCGGCGGCACGTCGCCTACGCGGCGGCCGAGCCGGGATGGTGGAGCGAGCGCGTGGCGCCGCACTTCGCCGACCTTACGGCCGCGACCGCGCTGGCGGCTCGGCTGGGCGTGGACGCGGCCCTGCTCGGCGGCACCGTGGCCCGCCTGTCCACCGGCGAGCGCCAGCGCCTCGCCCTGGTCCGCACCCTGCTGGCCGATCCGCCGGTGCTGCTGCTGGACGAGCCGACCGCGGCGCTGGACAGCGCCTCGGTCACACTGGTGGAGGCGCTGCTGCGCGAGCGGCTGGCCGCCGGTGCCGCGATCCTGCTGGTCACGCACGACGCGGCGCTGGCCGCGCGGCTCGGGGGGCGGCATTTCGTCATGCGCGAACGCCGGCTGGTGGCGGATGCGCTGAGCGGAGCCCCGCCGAGCCCATGACGCCCATCGTGCTGCACGCCCAGGATCTCGCCGTCGCCGCCATCCTGGTGGTGCTGGACGGCGCGCTCTCGCTCGCCCTCGGGCTGGGGCTGCATCGGCAACTGGCCATCGCGGCCACGCGCATGGTGCTGCAACTGCTGCTGATCGGCCTCGTGCTGCGCAGCGTATTCGCCCTCGCCTCGCCGCCGATGACGCTGCTCGTGGTGCTGGTCATGGTGGGCATCGCGGCCCGCGAAGTGGCGACCCGGCCGCAGCAGCGGCTCGCGCGGTTCGGCAGCTACATCGTCGGCGGCGCCGCCGTCGCGCTGGCGACGTTCCTGACCAGCATCCTGGCATTGACCACGGCGCTGCGCCCGAGCCCCTGGTACGACGCACATTACGCCATCCCGCTCGCCGGCATCGTGCTCGGCAACGTGCTGAACGCCGCGAGTCTGGCGCTGGATTCGCTGCTCGGGGGCGTGGTGCGCGAGCGCGCGGCGATCGAGGCGCGGCTCGCGCTGGGCGCCACCATCGCGGTGGCGATGCGCCGGCTGGTGCGCGAGGCGCTGCGGCGCGCGCTGCTGCCCATCGTCAACCAGATGTCCGCCGCCGGGGTGGTCACGCTGCCCGGCATCATGACCGGCCAGATTCTTGCGGGTCTCGACCCGATGGAAGCCGTCAAATACCAGATCTTGCTGATGTTCCTGCTCTCCGGCGGCTCCGGCCTCGCCGCCGTCGCGGCGGTCTTGCTGGCGGCGCGGCGGCTGACGGACCCACGCCACCGCCTGCGGCTAGACCGGCTGATCCATCGCTGACGGCACAGGGGGACACGCCATGGCGGACACGATCATCCTGGCGTTGGACCAGGGCACCACATCTACCCGTGCCATCGCGTTTCGCGGCGCGTCCCTGGCGCCGGTCGCGGTGGCGCGGCGTGACCTGCCGCAGCATTTCCCCGCCTCCGGCTGGGTGGAGCAAGAGCCGGAGGACCTGATCGCCGACAGCATCGCCGTGCTGCGCGAGGCCATGGCCCTCTGCGGTGCCGCGCCGGGCGACGTGGCCGGCATCGGCATCACCAACCAGCGCGAGACCACGCTGGTCTGGGACCGCGCGACGGGCCGGCCGATCCATCGCGCCATCGTCTGGCAGGACCGCCGCACCGCCGCCGCCTGCGCGGCACTGCGCGCGGCGGGGCACGAGGCGCTGGTGCGGGCGCGCACCGGGCTGGTGATCGACCCGTATTTCTGCGCGACCAAGCTCGCCTGGCTCCTCGACCACGTGGACGGCGCCCGCGCGGCGGCCGAGGCGGGGCGGCTCGCCTTCGGCACGGTGGATAGCTGGCTGCTGTGGCGCCTCACCGACGGCCGCGTGCATGCGACGGACGCCACCAACGCCAGCCGCACCATGCTGTTCGACATCGCGCGCGGCGACTGGGACGAGGAGCTTCTGGACCTGTTCCGCATCCCGCGCGCGCTGCTGCCGGAGGTGCGCGACAGCGCGGGCGCGTTCGGCACCACTCGCGCCCTCGGCGGCGAGACGCCCATCCTCGGCGTGGCCGGCGACCAGCAGGCGGCGATGGTCGGGCAGGCGTGTTTTTCCCCCGGCATGGTGAAATCCACCTACGGCACCGGCGCCTTCCTGCTGCTGCACACCGGGGAGACCCCGGTGATGTCCGCCAACCGGCTGCTGACCACGGTCGCGCTGCAACTGAACGGCGTGCGCAGCTACGCGCTGGAAGGCGCCATCTTCGTCGCCGGCGCGGCCGTGCAATGGCTGCGCGACGGCCTGGGCATACTGCCGGACGCGGCATCGAGCGGCGCCTTCGCCGCGAAGGCGGACCCGGCGCAGTCCGTCTATCTGGTGCCCGCCTTCACCGGCCTGGGTGCCCCGCACTGGGATGCCGAGGCGCGCGGCGCGCTGTTCGGCCTGACCCGCGCCACCGGCCCGGCCGAGCTGGCCCGCGCGGCGCTGGAGAGTGTTGCCTACCAGACCCGCGACCTGATCGAGGCGATGCACGCCGACTGGCCGGACGCGGGGCAGACGGTGCTGCGCGTGGATGGCGGCATGGCCGCGAGCGACTGGGCGATGCAGTTCCTCGCGGACCTGCTGGCCGCCCCGGTGGACCGCCCGGCCGGGACGGAAACCACCGCGCTCGGCGCCGCCTATCTCGCCGGACTCGCCGCCGGCATCTGCCCGCCGCCCGGGGCGTTCGCGGCCACCTGGGCGCTGGACCGGCGGTTCCGCCCGGCCATGGACGCAGCCGAGCGGGCCGCCCGCTACACCGGCTGGCGCGAGGCGGTGCGGCGCACGCTGGGCGCGATCAGTTCGCCGGCTTGACGGTGCCGCAATCGGCCGAGAGCCAACGGCCCTGGATCGTGCGATGCATCGGCACCGACATGCCGC
>JAKBCB010000357.1 GCA_021808185.1 Pseudomonadota bacterium | reverse complement strand
GATGGTCAGTCCCCCGGCGATCAGGAACAGCAGCACGCCGAGTTGCAGCCCGTTCAGGCTCTGGACCAGCAGCAGCCCGGCGGACACGCGCGAAAACTCAAGGCAACGGGCACTGGTCCACGGCGCTGTCGGCGTAGTCGGAGAAGACTTTCTCCGCGATCTCCGTTTCGTACAGCCCGTCCGCCCGCTTCGCCGCCTTGACGAGGTAGAAGTCCTGGATCGGGTAGCCGTTGCGGTTGAACTTGAACGCGCCGCGCGGGGAGGCGAAGTCCGCCGCGTGCAGCGCCGCGCGCAGTTTCGCCTTGTCCGCCATGTCGTCGCCGACTTTCGCCAGCGCGCTGTCGATCAGTTGCGCGGCGTCGTACGCCTGCATGGCGTAGGAACCCGGCACGGCGTGATAGGCGGCCAGATAGTCGGCGACGAACGTCTTGTTCGCGGCGTTGTCCATGTTCGGCGCCCAGGTCATCGCGCCGAACAGACCGAGGGCTGCGTCCTGCTCCGCCGGCAGGGTCGATTCATCGACGGTGAACGCCGACAGGAACGGGATTTTCTCGGCCAGCCCCGACTGGTGGAATTGCTTCACCAAGGCCACGCCCAACCCGCCCGGCATGAAGGTGAAGATCACGTCCGGCTTCGCATCGGCGATGCGGGCGAGGTCGGCCTGGAAGTCGAGCTGCGTCAGCGGCACGAAATCCTCGCCGACGATCTCGCCCTTGAAGCGGCTCTTGAACCCGGCGATGGCATCCTTGCCGGCCTGATAGTTGGGGGCGAGCAGGAACGCCTTCTTATAGCCCTTGCGCTGCGCGTACTCGCCCAGCACCGAATGGATCTGATTGTTCTCGTAGCTGGTGACGAAGAAATCCGGGCTGCACTGCTTGCCGGCGAACACCGAGGAACCGGCGTTCGGGCTGATGAGGATGGCCCCGCCCTCCGTCACCGGGCGGAAGATGGCACCGAGGATGTTGGAGAAGATCGGGCCGACCACGAACGAGACCTTGTCGCTCTCGATCAGCCGTTTCGCGCGGCTGACGGCGACATCGGGCTTCAGTTCGTCATCGACCACGACCAGATCCACCGGATGGCCGCCCAACTTGCCGCCGCGCTGCTTGAGCGCCAGCATGAACCCGTCGCGCACCTGCCCGCCAAGCACAGCGCCGGGGCCGGAGAGGGTGACGAGCATCCCGACCTTGATCGGCGCCTGCGCCCATGCGGGCACCGCCGCCAGCACGCCCGCGGCGAGCATCGCCGCCGTCATCCAACCACGCATGGTGCAGCCCCCCAACCCCATTGCCGTCAGTTAAGCGCGGAACCGCGCGCGCGGGGAAGGTGGTCAAGGGCGCGACATGGAAACCTTTTTGTGTCCGCTCGATGCCCGCGGCGTCACATCGCGGCGGCCACGGTCCGGCCGCCGGCGACGTTGGGTTCGCCGATCACCGCGAACGGCGCCCAGAAGAACGGGTGCGCGATCTCCGCCGGCAAATCGTGGCCGGCCGCCGCCAGCATGCCGAGTTCCGCGCCGCGCATCGCCGCCGCCACCCCTTCGTTCGGCGCCGCCCGCAGCCGACGTAATGTGTCCGCCACCAGGAACGCCGCCGCCTGGTCGTTCACCGACCAATGCGTGACCAGCAGCGACCGGGTGCCGGCGTAGAAAAACGCCCGCGCGAGGCCGGACAGGCTCTCGCCCGCCGTGCTGCCGCCAGGGCCGCCCGAGTTGCACGCCGACAGGATAATCAGGTCGGCGTCCAGATCGAGGCCGACAATGGCACTCGCCTTCAGCAGCGCGCCGTCCGCGTTCGGCGCGCCGGTGGGGGCGGAGGTGACGATGGCGGGCTCGCTCTCGCAGAGCAGCTCCGCCGGCAACAGCCCGTGCGTCGCGAAGTGCAGGATACGGTAGGGCTTGAGGTTGGCGCGCAGCACCGCATCGGCGGTGAACGCGGCGTCGAGCATCTCGTCCGAGGCGGTGGCGCCGAGCAGTTGCCGGGCGGCGTCCAGTTCGCGCAGGGCCGAGCGCAGCGGCGGCAGGCCCGCGAACAGCGCGGCGCTGTCGTGGCATGCCTGCGTGGGGAACGTCGCCTCCGCCTGGGCCAGCGTCACCGGGCGGAAGCCGCCGAAGCCGAACCACGGGCGCGCGCCGGCCGACTGCCCCGCCTTGCGCAGGCTGACGAAGTTGGCGGCCGAGGGGACATGCGCGATGGCCGCCTGCCTGATGAGCCACGGCGCCCCCGCCAGATCGCCAGCCGTGGCGGGGCCGGTGAGCAGCACCGCGAACGGCACCGACAGCAGCGGCCCGGTTGGGGAGACCACCAGCGAGGTCGCGCCGGCGAGCACCGGCCCCACCGCGCCGAGAGTCGCCGTGTAAAGCTCCCGCGCGGCGGCGATGTCGAACTGGGGAATGCCCGCGTCGGTGGCTTCGATGCCCGCGCGCAGGCGCTGCACCAGGGCCGCCATCTTCGGGGTGCCGCCGCCCGCGCGGGCCACGGTGATCGGCGCGGCTGCGTCCCGCCGGAGCGCGAACACCCAGCCGCCCTCGTCGCCGAGCGCGATCGCGACGAACACCTCGTTCGGTCGCAGCGCCGCCAGGACGGCGGCGGCCGGCACGACCTGCTCGACAAGCTGGCCGAAATTCGGGGCGGCCGCCTGCAACGCCTGATCCGTGTCGGCCACCGCCGCCTGCGCCGCGCCGATCTTCTGGTCGAGGTCGGCCTGCGTGACCCCGGCGGGGGCGGAGCGGCCCTGTTGCAGCGCCGCCAGCAACTCGTCGCGCTGGCGATAAAGGTCCGCGAGCGTGTCGTTGGCGTCCTGCCAGTGGCGGATGGCGTCGGCCACCTTCGGGTTGCGCCCGCTTTCCCGCAGCCGCGCCGTGGCCTGCGCGATCTGTTCGCTGGTGATGGTGCCCTTGGCCACCTGCATGGCGACGAACATCTCGGCCAGCAGGCTCTGGCGCTGATCCGCCGTGCGATCCGCTTCGCCCGCATACGCATCCAGACACGGCGCGATCAGCCGTGGCGTGACGGCGGCCTTCAGCCCGATCAGCGATGCGATCGCCGCGCGGCACAGCCCGATCGCATCCGCGCCGCGGCCGGCATGCTGCAACTCACCCGCCCGCAGCAACTGGGTTTCCGCGAGCGTCTTGGAGCCGGGGAGCGCGATCTGGAACCGGCCAGCGGAATTGCGCAGATCGGTGATCGCCGCCTCGCCCGCGCCGCTGGAGGCGGAGGTGACGCCAATGGTGCGATACAACCGCCCGCTGAGCATCGGGCGCGCGATGCCGTTGGCCTTGGCGAGGTCGAGGGCGGAGCGCGCGAGCGCGTCGCTCTCGGCCACTCGGCCAAGGCCGCGCAGCACCAAGGCCCGGTTGCGCCGCGCCTCGATCAGCCCGGTCAGCGCCAGTTGGCCGCGCGGATCGGCCACCATCTCCGCGCTCGGCGTCACCGCCGGCACCGCCGACGTGCCGGGCATGGCAAAGCGGACCCCGATCACCTCGTCCTGCGGCTGCGCCTGGAGCGCGTCGTTCGGAACCCACACGGCATACGCGGCCTCGGCCTGCTGCAGCAGCGCCAGCGCGTCGGCCTGCCGGCCCTGGTTCTTGGCATGCAGGCCGCGATAATGCAGCAGCCGCGCCGGCGCCGTGTCGTCCGCCGACTGGCTCACCAGGGGCGCCGCCTGGGCGAACAGCGCGTCGGCTTCCGCATAGCGCGCCTGGTTGGAAAGCTGCACCGCCAGCGGCAGGATGGCGGCCACCGTGTTGGGGTCATTGGCGCCCAGCGCCTTGCGTTGCAGCGCCAGTGCCGCGCGGAAGGCCACTTCCGCGTCCGTCGGGTCGGCGGCGAGGTTGGCGCGCGTGCCGGCGGTCATCAACTGGTCGAACAGGCCCACGTCGCCCGACCGGAAGGCGCGGGCGGCGAGGCGGCTGGCGAGCAATCCGTCGGCGGCCGAGGCCGGCGGCGCCTCGCCGGCCCTGGTCACGCCGGCCAGCACGCCGATGGAGCGCTCCATGATGTCTGCCGCCGGCAGCACGCTGTCGCCGCGCCAGAGCGTGCCGCGCACGAACGCGACCATCGCCACCTGCGGCCAGCCGCCGACCCGGCGGGTGCATTGCAACACCAGCGCCGGCTGCCCGCCGAGGATCGTGGTGGAGATTGGCGCGGCGCAGCGCATGCGGGCGTCGATGGCAGCGCGCCATGCGCCGCTGCTCGCGGCCCTGGCGAGGTCGGCGGCCGTGGCGGTCGTCTCGGACCCGACATGGGCACTGGGTTCCTTCCAGGTCCCGCAATAGATATCCGCGCCCTTGCTGCCGCCCGGACCGGCGACCTCCTGCTGCGCGCAGCTCTCGCCCGCGGCATTGGTGCCGAGCGGTACCTGCGTCGCCGGCCCCTCGCCGCCGGCGGACCCACGGACATAGGCGGAGGGCGGCGGGGTCTGGCAGCCGGCGAGCGATGCCAGCATCACCACGGCGAGGATGCACGCTGCGCGCATGGCTAGTAGTCC
>JAKBCB010000356.1 GCA_021808185.1 Pseudomonadota bacterium | reverse complement strand
CCTGGCACAAGCACCGCCAGAAGGTCCGTGCCTACGCCTGGTTTCGTGCCGCCGCGCAACAGGCAGCCTGAGACGGATTGCAAAGGCTCCGCCTTTGCCGGGGTCCAGGGGCAGCGCCCCTGGCCTGCCTTTCTCAAGCCCATTCGCGCCCCCACGCGCAGCGCCCTACCAGCCACCATGCGTCGCCCGCATGGATGGCAGGCATCGGCTTGCCTCCGCCGCATTCCGCGACTAAAATCGAGTCATGTCATCCGGCGCGCCCTTCGCGAGCCTGCCCGACCGCACCGGCGCGGCCCCGTTCGCGCGTGCGCTTCTCCTCCTTCGACTTACCCGCCCCTGGGCGTGACGCCGCGCGGCTAGGCGGCTTCGCTCAGGGGGAACCCTGGGCGACCATGCGCGCCCCTGCCACCGGGACAGTCACACGCACGAGGCCACCATGACCATCATCCATCCGAATTTCGGCACCCTGCCGGACGACCGCGTCATCATCTTCGACACGACGCTGCGCGACGGCGAGCAATCGCCCGGCTTCTCCATGAATTTGCAGGAAAAGCTGCGCATGGCGGAGGCGCTGACGGAACTCGGCGTCGATGTGATCGAGGCCGGGTTCCCGATCGCCTCGCCGGGGGATTTCGAGAGCGTCCGGCTGATCGCCGAGACCATCAAGGGGCCGGTGATCGCGGGGCTGGCGCGTTCGGCGCGCGGGGACATCGTGCGGGCGGGCGAGGCGGTGGCGCCGGCCGAGCGCAAGCGCATCCACACCTTCATCTCCACCAGCCCGCTGCACATGAAATTCAAGCTGCGCATGGAGCCGGAGGCGGTGCTGGAAGCCGTCACCGACAGCGTGACCCTGGCGCGGCACTATACCGACGACGTGGAATGGTCGGCCGAGGACGGCAGCCGCACCGAGCCGGATTTCCTGTGCCGCTGCGTCGAGGCGGCGATCAAGGCCGGCGCCACCACGATCAACATCCCGGACACCGTCGGCTACGCGCTGCCGGAGGATATGTTCCGTATCTTCAAGATGTTGCGCGATCGGGTTCCGGGCGCGGACAAGGTGATCTTCTCCACCCACAACCATAACGACCTCGGGCTGGCGGTGGCCAACACCATCGCCGCCGTGTCCGCCGGCGTGCGGCAGATCGAGTGCACGATCAACGGCATCGGCGAACGCGCGGGCAACGCGGCGCTGGAGGAAGTGGTGATGGCGATCCGCACGCGCCCGGACGCGGTGCCGTGCAAGCCGGCGATCGTGACGCAGAACATCCTCAAGACCAGCCGGCTGCTGTCCACCATCACCGGATTCGACGTGCAGCCGAACAAGGCCATCGTCGGGCGCAACGCCTTCGCGCACGAAAGCGGCATCCACCAGGACGGCGTGCTGAAGAACGCCGCCACCTACGAGATCATGACGCCGGAAAGCGTGGGCTGGGCGCGCACCTCGCTGGTGATGGGCAAGCACTCCGGCCGCGCCGCGTTCCGCGACAAGCTGAAGGCGCTGGGCTACGGCGAGATCGGCGACAACCAGTTGAACGACGCGTTCCGCCGGTTCAAGGATCTGGCCGACCGCAAGAAGGTCGTCTACGACGATGATATCATGGCGCTTGTGGACGATGAGGCGCGCGGCGACGACCGCATCCGCTTCGTCTCGCTGGATGTCCATGCGGGCTCCAAGGTCAAACCAAGCGCCGAGCTGGAACTGGCGGTGGACGGGGTGGTGCATTCCGCGAAGGCCGAGGGCGACGGGCCGGTGGACGCCACCTTCAACGCGCTGCGCGCCATCTTCCCGCACGAGGGCACGCTGCGGCTGTATTCGGTGGGCGCCGTGACCGAAGGCACCGACGCCCAGGCGCGGGTGACGGTGCGGCTGGAGGAAGGCGGCAAGATGGTGGACGGGCAGGGGGCGGACACGGATACGCTGGTCGCCTCGGCGCGCGCCTACATCCACGCGCTGAACAAGTTGCTGGTCAAGCGCACGCGCGGCGAGCCGCCGGAGCAGATGGCCGCGTCGGCCTGACGGCGCGCGGGGGGAGACGGGCATGGCCGGCTACAGGATCGCGCTGATTCCGGGCGACGGCGTTGGCGTCGAGGTGGTGGATGCCGCCTGGTCGGTGCTGACGGCGGCGGCGGGGCGGGCGGGCTTCGCGCTCGACCACGAGCGGTTCGCGTGGTCCTGCCGGCACTACCTGGACACCGGCCGGATGATGCCGCAGGACGGCATCGACCGGCTGCGGGCGTTCGACGCGGTGTTCCTCGGCGCCGTCGGATGGCCGGCGCTGGTGCCGGATGCGGTGTCGCTGCACGGGCTGCTGCTGCCGATCCGCAAGGCGTTCGATCTGTACGCCAATATCCGGCCGCACCGGCTGCTGCGCGGCGTCACCGGCCCGCTGCGGGCGGGGGCGTTCGACATCCTGTGCGTGCGGGAGAACACCGAGGGCGAATACAGCGGCGCCGGCGGACGGGTGCACCAGGGCACGCCGGACGAGGTGGCGGTCGAGACCTCCATCTTCACCCGGCGCGGGGTGGAGCGCGTGTTGCGCTTCGGCTTCGAGCAGGCGCGGCGGCGGCGGCGGCGCCTGGCCTCGGTGACCAAATCGAATGCCCAAAAACACTCGATGGTGTTCTGGGACGAGGTGACGGAGCAGGTGGCCCGTGACTTTCCGGATGTGGAGGTGACGCGCTTCCATGTCGATGCCATGGCGGCGAAGTTCGTGCTGCGGCCGGACGAGCTGGACGTGGTGGTGGCCTCCAACCTGTTCGGCGACATCCTGACCGACCTTGGGGCTGCGATTCAGGGCGGGCTTGGGTTCGCCGCGTCCGCGAACCTCAACCCGGCGGGCGGCGTGCCTTCGATGTTCGAGCCGGTACACGGCTCGGCGCCGGACATCGCGGGCAAGGGTATCGCTAACCCGATGGCGGCGATCTGGTCCGGGGCGCTGATGCTGGAGCATCTCGGCCAGCCGGCCTGTGCCGCCGGCATTCTGGCGGCGATGGAGCGGGTGACGGCGGAAGGCCGGACGCTGACGCCGGACCAGGGCGGCACGGCCACGACCGGCGAAGTGGCGGCGGCCGTGATCGCGGCGTTGTAGGCCGCGCGCGTCAGACCTCCACGACGAGGTTGCCGGCGGGATCGCGGAAGGCAACAGCGCCGGGCGGGACGACCAGGGTGGCGTCGTATTCCTCCACGATCAGCGGACCCGCGCGGCCTTCGTCCGAAAGATCCTCGCGCCGCAGCAGGTCCACCGTGTGCCAGCCGGCATCCGGCCCGAAATAGGCCGCCCGCTGGCCGGTCGGCACGGGGGCCGCGGCATCGCGGGGGGCGGAGGCCTCGGGTGGGGCGGGGCCTTGCCCGAGCACGGCGAGGCTGACCAGTTCCATCGGCTCCTCGGCGCCGGCGCGGTGGCCATAGGTGCGTTCGTGCTCGGCGCCGAATGCCTCCGCCAGCGCCGCGACGGCGTCCGCGCCGAAAGGGTCGGACGGCAGCGGCACCGTCAGTTCGAAGGATTGGCCATGGTAGCGCAGCCGCGCCAGCCGGCGGTGCCGCACCACCCCGTCCAGCAGCCCGGCGGCGGAGAACAGGCCGGGCGAGGGGGCCACGACGACGCGGCGCATGCCGAGGCGGCGGGCGACCAGCGGGCCGAACATCCCGCCATTGCCGCCGAACGCCACCAGGGCCGGGGACAGCCCCGGCGCTGTGCGGCCCCACCTGCGGCGCGCCGGCGCGGTCCAGCCAGACCACCGAGCCGCCGCCGGCGCTGACCTGCATTTCCGCCGCCTGCGACGCCTCGCCGCAAGCCGTTCCCCGCGCTGAACAGGTTGCGAGGCGGCGGGAATCCCCCTTGTGCGTTCCATGCCCCGGCCGGAAGATTTTGGTCCCGGCTGTGCCGGGCCGTCGCTGGGGGAAGGAAACATCGTGCCGAATCGGTTTGCATCGCGTGCCGCGTGCCTGGTGGCACTCGGCCTTGCCGTGGGCACCACCCCGGCCCAGGCTCGCATCGTCCGGCTGGAGGTGCTGCGGACCGAGCCCGCCTTTGCCGGGCAGGTGTTCGGCACGGTCGGCGCCTACGAAAAAGTGGTTGCCGTCGCGCATGGCGAGGTGGACCCGGCCGATCCGCGCAACGCGCGCATCCAGGATCTCAATCTGGCGCCGCGCAACGCGCGCGGCATGGTCGAATACACAACCCAGGTCGAGTTGCTGAAGCCCGCCGACATGGCGCGCGGCAATGGGGTGTTGTTCTTCGAGGTCAACAATCGCGGCAACAAGCTGGCTGTTGGCGCCTTCGATGCCGGCGTCGGCGGCGGCACCGCCGAGCGCAACGCGCTGACCTCACCGGGGGACGGTTACCTGTTCCGCGAGGGCTATACGATGGTGTGGTGGGGCTGGGAGATGGACGCGCGGCCCGGCCTGGGCCGCGTCCTGATGCCCGAGATCGTGGCCCACAACCCGGACGGCTCGGCCCTGACCGGCGTGGTGCGCAGCGAGATCATCACCCCGGTC
>JAKBCB010000355.1 GCA_021808185.1 Pseudomonadota bacterium | reverse complement strand
GGTAGTGCGGCCCAACGTGATGGAGCAACGCCCACGCGGCCAATACGCCGCCGCCGCGCGCAAGCGCCGCAAGGGCGAGGGCGGCGACCTGCCGGAGTAGGCCGCGACAGGCTCCGCCCTACACCTCCGGCAGTCCTGCCAGCCGCAGCCCCTCGGCATAGTGGTCGCGGTGCTCGTCCTTCTCGAACGGCGAGCCGGCGAGGAATTTCTGCACCGAGAACCCGGGCTCCAGCGCCAGCAGCCGCGTGCGTACGCTCTCCGCCTCATCGCTCTGGCCCCGATGGCCGAGGGCTGCGAGGTAGGGCTTGCACGCGGCGGAGAATGCCGGGTTCATTTCGCTCACGCCGCGCCCGATCGCCACCGCCGCTTCGTGCTCGCCCTTCAGCAGCGCCACGAAGCAAAGGCCGGTGTCGAAGAAATAGGCATGCGGGTCGAGCGGCGAGAGCTTCTTGTAACGTTGCAGCCGCCGCTCGGCTTCACCGAGGTCGCCGATATAGGCGAAGGCGACGCCGGACATGCCCCAGGCCATCGCCAGATTCGGGTTGAGTGTCAGCGCCCGCTCGTGCAGCGAAATCGCCTCCCGCAGCCGGCGGTTCAGATACGCCCGCACATGCCCCGCGATGGTGAGCGCCTTGGCGTCCTGCGGGTCGAGCATGATCGCGCGCTCGGCCAGCCGGCCGGCCTGGGCGATGCCGAGCGACGGGTCCTTGGCCCAGCCCTGGCCGACCAGCAGGACGTGCCAGTAGGCGTACCAGGCATGCGCCGCGGCGTAGTCCGGCTCCAGCGTGATCGCCTGGCGCAGCAACTCGCCGGCCTGCACGAACAGCGGCCGTTCCAGCCGATCCATCAGCGACAGGCCGCGCAGCAACAGGTCGTAGGCCGTGGCATCCGCCACCGGCCGCGCCGCGACGCGCTGGCTTTCGATCAGCAGCAGTTCCGGGTCGATCTGCGCCACCGCTTCGGCGGCGATCTCGTCCTGCAACGTCAGCAGGTCGTCGGCCTCGCGGTCGAAGCGGCGGGACCAGACCACCTGGTTGCCGGCCCGCAGGTCGAGCAGGCGCATGGAGATGCGCAGCCGGTCCTGCGCGCGCTGGATCGAGCCGTCGAGCAGGAAATGCAGGTCGAAGGCGCGGCGGATGGCGCCCTCGTCGCGGGTCTGCGCCGCAAAGCGGGCCAGCGCCGAGGTGATTTCCTCGGCAAGTCCGGTGCCCAGATGCGCCTCGGCGTCGGTGGTGCCGATCACCTGCAAGGGCAGCACGCCGACGCGCGCGCCGCCGCGCGGGGCGTGATGGGCGTGCCCGCTATCGGCCCGCGTGTCGCCGCGCGCCTCGGTCCGCTGCTCGGCGCGGTTGGACGGGCGTGGCTCGGCACGGGGGGCGGGCATCGGCGGCGGGGATGGCGGCGGCGCCGGCGTGGGCGCGGCCCTGGCGGTGCCGGTGGCGCGGATGTCGCTGGCGAGCCGCTGCGTGTCCTCCGACGGCTGCGCGTCGAGCTGGTCGCCCAGCACGGTGCGGCAGCGCTCGTAGGCCTGGATGGCCATCGCCCGTTCGCCGCGCGCGGTGTAGGCGCGCATCAGCGCGCGCCATGCGCCTTCGTGCGTGCGGTCGATGTTCAACAGTTGCTGGGCGGCGGCGATCAGCCCGTCCGGGTCGGTCTGATCACGCAGCAGCACCTCGGCCAGGCCGCGCGCCCGGTCGCGCAGGCGCTCGCGCTCGGTCGCGAGCCATGCGTCGAACGCGGTATCGACACCGTCCAGATCCTCCAGCAACTCGCCGTCGAGCAGCGACAGCCCGGCCGGCTTGGCTGGCGAGGCACGCATCACCTCGTCCACATCGACCCAGGCGGAGCCGGGGCGCAGCGCGAGATGGTCGCGGTTCACCACCAGCACCATCGGGCCGGCCGGCCCCAGCGTTTCCAGCAAGCGGTGGATTTCCTGGCGCAGCGAGGCGCGCGCCTGTTCCTCCGGCCGCCGGCTCCAAAGCAGCTCGGCGAGCTTGCCGCGCAGCACGGTGCGCGGCGAGGACAAGGCGAGGATCGCCAGCAGCGCGCGCGTCTTGCGCCCGGTCGGCAGCACGCTCTCGCTGGTCAGCGTCCAGGCTTCCATCTGGCCGATGAGGCGCAGCCGGATCGTCACCGGGTCGCTGGCCGAGGAACTGGGCACGGCCTGCGAGGCCCGCTGTGTTGACACCGCGATCATGCGTTAATATGGCGCAAAGGGCCCGTATCCTGGCAAGCGTTCAAAGTCCGGCACGCGGGAACGGGGTGGATCAGATCGCGGCTTCGGCGAAAATGCGCGAGGCGTCGCCGCCCCACGGGCCGTGGAAGCGGTCCAGCCACCGCTCCGCCTGCGTCGGCGCCCCGGCGGCGATGGCCTCCAGCGGCGCCAGATACCGGCTCTCATCCTCGCCCGACTGGTTGTAGCGCCCCCGCGCGCGCAGGCCCTCGCGGGCGATGGCCACCACTTCGCGCGCCAGCGTCCGCAGCGTGCCGCCCCGCCAGGGTGCGCCGAGGGCCGCGCGCGGCACCACGGCGCGCAGCGCGCGGTACTCCTCCCATGGGCGTTCGCGCACCAGCGCCTCGGCCGCCGCCAGCGCCGCCTCGTCGTACAGCAACCCGACCCAGAGCGCCGACTGTGCCACCATCATCTCGGGGCTGCCGGCATCGGCGCCGCGCATTTCCAGGAAGCGCTTGACCCGTACATCGGTGAAGGCCGTGGTCATGTGGTCGGCGAAATCCCCCACCGTGGCGATGCCCGCGCCGGTGTCGGCGAGCTTGCCGGCCATGAAGTCGCGGAACGAGCGCCCCGCGAGGTCGATGTAGCGGCCATCGCGATAGACAAAGTACATCGGCACGTCGAGCAGCCACTCGACATACCGCTCGAAGCCGAAATCCTCGGCGAAGAACGCGGGCGGGATGCCGGCGCGGGCGTTGTCGGTGTCGGTCCAGACCTGCGCGCGATAGGACAGGAACCCGTTCGGCTTGCCCTCGACAAACGGCGAGTTCGCGAACAGCGCGGTCGCCAGCGGCTGCAACGCCAGCGCCACGCGCAGCTTGCGCGCCATGTCGGCCTCGGACTCGTAGTCGAGGTTGACCTGCACGGTGCACGTGCGCGTCATCATGTCCAGGCCCAGCGTGCCCACAAGCTGCATGTAACGCCGCATGATCGCGTAACGACCTTTCGGCATCCACGGCATCGCCGCCCGCGACAGGGTCGGGTGGAAGCCGAGCGGGGCGAAGCCGAGGCCGAGCGGCGCGGCGGCGGCGCGGACCTCGGCGAAATGCGCAAGCAGCTCGGCTTGCGTCTCGTGCAGCGTCGCCAGCGTGGCCCCGGAGAGTTCGAGCTGCCCGGCCGGCTCCAGCGAGACCGAGGCCGCCCCGCGCGTCAGCCCGATCGGGTTGCCGCGGTCCAGGATCGGCTCCCAGCCCTCGCGGGCCATCGCCTCCAGCAGCGCGCGGATGCCGCCCGGCTCGTACGGCGGCGGCTGCAGGGTTTCCCGGCCGAAGCCGAATTTCTCGTGCTCGGTGCCGATGGTGAACCGCGCGCGCGGCTTGGCGCCCACGGCGATGTGGTCGGCGAGTTGGCGGACCGACGTGATCGGCGTCGTGTCGGCATCCCCAGGGTTGGACATGGCGTTCCCGTCTGTATGCCGGCTGGGCGGCGGTGCGCCCTTCTAGCCGCCGTCGGCTGCCTGCAACAGGGCCAGCCCGACAATCACGGCGGTCTCGGCCCGCAGGATGCGCGGCCCGAGCGAGGCCGCCACAACAAAGGGATGCCGACGCAATGCGTCAAGCTCCATGTCGGTGAAACCACCCTCTGGCCCGACGAGCAGCGCAGCCGGACAGGCGTGCGGCCGCACCAGCGGGGCCGCCGCCCGCTCCAGCGCGGAGACGAGCGTCCGCCCCGCCGGCCATTCGGCCAGCAGCGCCGGCAGCCGGCGTGCCTCCTCGATGCGCGGCAGCGTCTGCCGCTCGCACTGTTCGGCGGCCTCGGTGGCGATGGCGCGCAGCCGGTCGAGGTTGAGCCGGGTGGTGTTGGTGCGCTCGGTCAGCACCGGCAGGATGGCGCTGGCGCCCAGCTCGGTCGCCTTTTGCACGACGAGATCCGTGGCATCGCGCTTCAGCGGCGCGAACAGCAGCCAGATGTCCGGCTCCGGCGCCTGCGGCAGCATCTGTCGCTCCGCGCCGAGGCGGGCCCGGTCGCGGCGCAGCGCCAGGATGCGGGCATCCCATTCGCCGTCGCGGCCGTTGAACAGCCGCACGGTCTCGCCGACCGCGCGGCGCATCACCGTGGCAAGGTAATGCGCCTGCGCGGGCGTGGTGGCGATCTCGGCCCCCGCGTGCAGGGGGGCTTCGACATAGAGGCGGATTGACCCGGACATGCGGGCGGGAGATTAGCACCGGATGCGCGGACACACCGATATAGTTGCCACCGGCTGGGTCGCCCGCCTGCCGCGCGCCTGGGCGCCCTATGCGCTGCTGGCGCGGTTCGACCGGCCGATCGG
>JAKBCB010000354.1 GCA_021808185.1 Pseudomonadota bacterium | reverse complement strand
GCACGACCACTACGGCACCGACGTGATCTATGAACTGACCGGCGCGCACAGTTTCGACAAATACCGAAGCTGGCACTGGATGCTGTGGGCCGGGCTGGAATACCAGATGTTCCGCAAGGGTCCGGTCGCCTCCAACATCGTCGAGGGCGGCGCGTTCTGGTGGGCGGACCGTGACGAGCCGACGCCCGACCTGCAATTCCACTTCCTCGCCGGCGCCGGGGTGGAGGCGGGCATTCCGCCGGTGCCGTCCGGCCACGGCTGCACGCTGAATTCCTATTTCTGCCGCCCGCTCAGCCGCGGCACCGTGCGCCTGTCCAGCGCCGACCCGGCGGCGATGCCGCTGATCGATCCGAACTACCTGGCGGAGCCGACCGACGTGCAGCGCTCCGTCGCCGCGGTGAAGATGATGCGGGAGATCATGCGCCAGCCGGCGTGGCAGGGCTGGATCCGCCACGAACACATGCCGGGCGAGGCGCTGCGCACCGATGCGGAGGTGGAAGCCTATGTCCGCGGCGTCGGCCGCACCTGCTACCATCCGGTCGGCGCGTGCAAGATGGGCGTGGACGCGATGGCGGTGGTGGATCCGCAATTGCGGGTGCATGGCCTCGCTGGCCTGCGTGTGTGCGACAGCTCGGTCATGCCGAGTCTGGTCAGCAGCAACACCAACGCGCCCAGCATCATGATCGGCGAGCGCGCGAGCGAGCTGATCCGCGGCAACCGCGCCGCCTAGCCGCTACGCGATGCCATAGCCCGCCATCAGCGTGCGCATCCGCATGCAGGCGAGGTCGGGGTCCGCCAGCACGCGCGCCGCCGCGGCGAGGCGGAACAGCTCGGCGTAGTGCAGCGCCGAGCGGGCGGACTGCATGCCGCCGATCATGGCGAAATGGTCCTGGTGCCCGTCGAGCCACGCGAGCAGCACGATGCCCGCCTTGTAGAAGCGTGTCGGCGCGCGGAAGATCGCCCGCGCCAGTGGCAGCGTGGGTGCGAGGATCGCGCGGTAGCGCGCCGTCTCGCCCTGCGCCAGCGCGGTCAGCGCCGCCGCCGCCGGCCGCGCGATCGCATCGAAGATGCCGAGCAGCGCATCGCTGTGCCGCGCCCCGTCGCCCTCGATCAGTTCGGGATAGTTGAAGTCGTCGCCAGTGAACATCATCACGCCCGCGGGCAGGCGCGCGCGCAGCGCCACTTCCCGCGCGCGGTCGAGCAAGGAGACCTTCACGCCGGCGATGCGCGGCGCGTGCTCGCGCAGCAGCAGCAGCAGCGTCTCGGCGGCGGCATCGAGGTCGCTGCTGCCCCAGTAGCCTTCCAGCGCCGGATCGAACATCGGGCCGAGCCAGTGGATGATGACCCGCTCGCGCGCCTGGCGCAGCAGGTCGCCATACAGGCGCAGATAGTCGTCGGCGCCGCGCGCCGCCGCCACCAGGGCACGGCTCGCCATCAGGATGGCGCGCCCGCCCGCCGCCTCCACCGCGGCAAGCTGCTCCTCATAGGCGGCGCGCACTGCGGCCAGCCCCGCCTGCGGCCCCGGCGCCAACTGGTCGGTGCCCACCCCGCAGGCGAGATCGGCGCCCGGGATCGCCCGCGCCTCGGCGACCGACCGGCGGATCAGCTCGCGCGCGGTCGGCCAGTCGAGGCCCATGCCGCGCTGGGAGGTGTCCATTGCCTCCGCCACCTTGAACCCGAGCCCCCACAGGTGCCGCCGGAAGGCGAGCGTGGCGTCCCAGTCCACCGCCGCCCGCTCCCACGGATCGGCGGCGGCGAGCGGGTCGGCCACCACATGGGCGGCGGCATAGGCGACGCGGTTGAATTCGCCCGCGCCGGCGGCGGGATAGGGGCAGGGGTCGGTGACGGTCACTGCCTCGATGCGCCGGTCGGTCGTCGGCAGCCGGACGATGGGCATGGCGATCCTCCTGTATCAGCCGGCCGGGGGGCGGGGGGATGCGATCATCCCTGCATAGTCCGGCGCGCGCCTGGCGCGGAACGCGCGCAACCCCTCCGCGCCGTCGGGCGAGCCGAGGCAGGCATCCGCCGCGGCCTCGTGCGCCGCTGCGTGCCGGGCGGGATCGAGCAGCGGGGCGAGCAGCCGCTTCGCCTGCACGGTCGCGGTCGGCGCCCGGCGCAGCACCGCTTCCGCCATCGCCTGCCCGCGCGCGGCAAGCTGCGCCGCCGGCACGACTTCATCGACCACGTCGGCATCGCGCGCGGCGCGGGCATCCAGCAGCTCGCCCAGGAGTACCAGCCGCCGCGCGACCGCGGGGCCGGCGAGCAGGCCGAGCCGCACGCCGCCCAGCCAGCCGGGGATGGCGCCGATCCCGGTCTCGGGAAAGCCGAGGCGGATGCCGTCGGCGGCGATGCGGAAATCCGCGGCGAGCGCCAGTTCCAGCCCACCGCCCAGGGCATCGCCGCCGAGCAGCGCGATTGATACGGAAGGCAGCGCCGCCAGCCGGGCGAAGGCACGGTTGCCGTCGCGGATCCAGCCCGGCCCCATCCGGCCCGGCGGCAGCGCGCCCCATTCGGTGACATCCCCGCCGGCGCAGAAACAGGCGCCGGGCGCGGCATCGATCAGCACCACCCGAACCTGCGGCGCGGCGGCGAGGCGTTCCGCCGCGGCGTCGAGTTCGCGGAGCATCGCGCCGGTCAGTGCATTGCGCCGGCGCGGATGGTCGATCGTCAGCCGCGCCACCGGTGCCGCGAGCGTGAGGCGGATGGTGCCGGGCGCGTCCATCATGCCCGCACCAGCCGGCGCACCGTCTCGATGTTGAACGCGAGCCGCTCCGCCAGGGCGGCCGGCGTCATCAGGTCGCGGTCGTACACGATCGCGCCGGTGTAGCGGTTGGTCAGGTAGTAGTAGCCGAGCGCCGCGATGGTGATGTTGAGCTGCACGGGGTCGATGCCCGGCCGGAACACGCCCTTGGCCGCGCCGCGTTCCAGCACGCGCTGCAGCACGCCGAGGAAGCCGGGATGATCGCGCCGGATCGCCCGGGAACCCTTCAGGTGCCGTGCCTTGTGCAGATTCTCGCTGTTGACCAGCGTGAGAAACTCCGGATTGGCGAGATAGTAGGCCCAGGTGAATTCCACCAGCCGGTCGAGCGCGGCCTCCGGCTCCATCGCATCAAGATGCAGCGCGCGTTCGGCGGCGCGGATGTCGTGATAGGCTTCCTCGACGACTGCGGTGAACAGCGCCTCCTTGCCGCCGAAATAGTGGTAGATCATCCGCTTGTTGGCCTTGGCGCGCTCGGCGATCCGGTCCACGCGGGCGCCCCCGAAGCCGAGCCGCGCGAACTCGCGCTTGGCGGCCTGCAGGATGCGCCGCCGCGTCGCCTCGGCATCGCGCGCGCGGGGCGCGGCGGTCCGCGCTTCGCCCGCGCCGGTCACGGCACCGGCGCATCCTCGCGCAGCAGCCCGGCGCGTTGCAGCGCGGACCAGAATTCGCGCGGGATCGGCTGGCTGAACCAGTCCAGATTCTGCCGCAGTTGCGCAACCGTGCGCGTGCCGGCGACGAACGATGGAATGGCGGGATGGGCGACCACGAATTGCAGCGCCGCGGCGGGCAGCGGCACGCCGTATTCGGCACACACCGCCTCGATGCGGCGGACCTTCTCCAGCACCGCGGGCGGCGCCGGGGCGTAGTTGTATTTGGCGCCGGGCCGGGCGCCGGTGGCGAGGATGCCGGAATTGAAGCCGCCGCCCACGACCACCGCGGCACCGCGTTCCTGGCACAGCGGCAGGAACGCATCCAGCGCCTCCTGCTCCAGCAGCGTGTAGCGGCCGGCGAGCAGGAAGCAATCGAAGTCGCGCTGTTGCAGGGCGGCGTGGCAGACCTGCCATTCGTTCACCCCGACGCCGATCGCCTTCACCGTGCCCTCGCGCCGCAGTCGCTCCAGCGCCTTCCAGCATCCGTCCATCGCCGCGGCGAACACCGCCGGCTGCTCGGCGCCGCGGGTGAACACGTCGATGTCGTGGATGAAGCAGATGTCCATCCGCTCCAGCGCCAGCCGCTGCAAACTGTCCTCGAACGCGCGCATGGTGCCGTCATAGCTGTAGTCGAAATGTGCGGTGAAGGGCGCGGCATCGACCCAGGGCGCGAAGGCGATATCGGCGCGGCGCGCCGGCCGCAGCAGCCGCCCGACCTTCGAGGACAGCACGAAATCGTCGCGCGCCCGCCAGCGCAGCCCCTCGCCGGTGCGCAGTTCCGCGAGGCCATGCCCGTACATCGGCGCGGTGTCGAAATAGCGGATGCCGGCGTCCCAGGCGTCACGGATCATGTCCTGTGCGGCCGCATCCGGCACCGGATGGAAGATGTTGCCCAGCGGCGCGGTGCCGAAGGCGAAGGCCGTCACCGCCAGATCGACGCGCCCCAGTTTCCGTCGCTCGGTCGGGTTCATGCTGCCTCCTCCGGTTGCGCCGCGGCGCGTCTCAATCCCAATCCGGCGCCCAGGGCACCGTGGCGCGGCCGACGATGCGCCGTCCGGTCGCGGTCATGGCGTCGATGCGGGCCATGTCGATGCTGG
>JAKBCB010000353.1 GCA_021808185.1 Pseudomonadota bacterium | reverse complement strand
GGCCGCCAGTGCCCCCAGGAGATCGGCACGCGGCCCGAAACTGTCCAGATGTCCGGCGGCCTGCGCGGACAGCATGTCTGCCTGCGCGCGCGCGCGCTCCACCCCGAGCACGGCCACCAGCGTCGCCTTGCCGGCCGCCGCGTCCTTGCCGGCGGTCTTGCCTGTCTCCTCGGTCGTGCCGGTGGCATCGAGCAGATCGTCGGCGATCTGGAACGCCGCCCCCAGGTCGCGCCCGTATGCCGCCAACATGTGCCGTTGCATGGGAGGCGCGCGGCCGAGAATGGCCCCCGCCTCGGCGCTGAACTGGATCAGCCGGCCGGTCTTGAGCGCCTGGAGCCGGATGATCTGCTCGGCGGTGAGGTTCTGCCCCTCGGTCTGCATGTCGATCATCTGCCCGCCCGCCATGCCGCGCGCGCCGGAGGCCCCGCCCAGTCCGGCGACCAGTTCACAGCGCGCGTCCGGGTTCGAGTGGGTGTCGGGCTCGGCCAGCACCTCGAAGGCGCGCGCCTGCAGCGCATCGCCGGCCAGGATCGCGGTGGCTTCGTCAAATGCCTTGTGCGTGCTCGGCTTGCCGCGCCGCAAGTCATCGTCGTCCATCGCCGGCAGGTCGTCATGCACCAGGGAATAGGCGTGCAGCATCTCGACGGCGGCACCGACGCGGGCGGCGCAGCGGCGGTCCACCGTGAACAGGGCGGCGCCCTGTATCACCAGGAAGGCGCGCAGCCGCTTGCCGCCGCCCAGCGTGGCGTATCGCATCGCCTCGGCCAGCCGCGCCTCCGCGCCATCGGGCTGGGGCAGCAGGTCTTGCAGCGCCTGCTCAACCTCGGCCGCGACGCGCGCCAACGCGCCCGCCAGGGTCTCACCATCTGACATAGTCCCACCTCGGATGCTGTCCGCCGCACGAACCCGAGCGGCGCCCAACCCCGCCGCCGACCTTTCCGCGCACGCATGCACGGGTAAGCGGAACGGGGGATGCCATCCACCCGGGTCGCACGCTACTCCAGGTGTGTGAAACGTGCCATACGCCGGCCGGACGAGGCGGGTTTTGCCGAGGGTCGGGCATTGTCTGGCCATGGCGCAAGGGTCATATCCGGCCGACGGAGCCGCCGGGGCGGCCCAGCAAAGCTGAGGAGTGGGCATGCTGCGGGTCGTACTGGCTCAGCCACGAGGCTTCTGCGCCGGCGTCGAACGTGCCATCGAGATCGTCGAGCGGGCCCTGCGCCGCTACGGGCCGCCGATCTACGTGCGTCACGAAATTGTGCATAACCGCCATGTGGTCGCCGACCTGGGCAGCCGGGGCGCCGTGTTCGTGGACGAGCTGGACGAAATCCCGGCTGGCGGCATGACCATCTTCAGCGCCCACGGCGTCGCCCAGCGTGTCGAGGAGCTGGCGCGCGCGCGCGCCCTGCCGGTGATCGACGCCACTTGCCCGCTGGTGGCGAAGGTTCACGCCGAGGGCCGGCGCTACGCGGCGCAGGGGCGGGAGATCGTGCTGATCGGCCACGCCGGCCACGCCGAGGTGGAAGGCACCATCGGGCAGATCCCGGCGCGCGTGCATCTGGTGCAAACCCTCGAAGATGTGGCGCACTTGTCTCCGGCGTCCGCCGAGCGGCTCGCCTATGTGACGCAGACCACGTTGTCGGTGGATGACACGCGCCATATCATCGCGGCGCTGCAAGCGCGGTTCCCCGAGATCGTGGGGCCCGATGTCCGCGATATCTGCTATGCCACGCAAAATCGCCAGCAGGCGGTGCGGGATCTGGCGGCCGCGGTGGAGGTGATCCTGGTTGTCGGAAGCCGCAACAGCTCCAACTCTAACCGGCTGCGTGAGATCGGCGCGGAACTTGGCCGGCCGAGCTACCTGATCGACGACGCGGATGCCTTGCGGCCGGAATGGTTCGTGGGCGTGGGCGCGGTCGGCCTGACCGCCGGCGCCTCCGCCCCGGAATTGCTGGTGCAGGGCGTCATCGACGGGCTGCGCCGGTTCGGCGAGGTCTCCGTCGAGACCCTCGCCGGCGTGGCCGAGGACGTGCGTTTCCGCTTTCCCGCCGAATTGGCCGACGCCTGAAGGAGTTCCGATGCCCGTCCCACTCAATCAGATCGTGCGCGTCGGCGCCTATGTGGTGAAGCAGCATCTCGCCGGCCGCAGGCGCTATCCGCTGGTGCTCATGCTGGAGCCGCTGTTCCGCTGCAACCTCGCCTGCGCCGGGTGCGGCAAGATCGACTATCCGGCGGAGATCCTGAATCAGCGGCTCTCGGTGGCGGATTGCCTGGGCGCGGCGGACGAGTGCGGTGCGCCGGTGGTGGCGATCGCCGGCGGCGAGCCGTTGCTGCACAAGGAAATGCCCGAAATCGTCGATGGGATGCTGGCGCGCGGCAAGTTCGTGTACCTCTGCACCAACGCGCTGTTGCTGGAAAAGAAGCTCGATCAGTACAAGCCGCATAAAAATTTCGCCTGGGACGTCCACCTCGACGGCGATCTGGAGATGCATGACGCGGCGGTGAGCCAGACGGGCGTGTTCGTCCGCGCCGTCGCCGCGATCAAGGCCGCGAAGGCGCGCGGGTTCCGCGTGTGCATCAACACCACGCTGTTCGACGGCGCGCAGGCCGAGCGCGTCGCCGCGTTCCTCGACGACGTCAACGCCATCGGCGTGGACGGCGTGATGATCTCCCCGGGCTATGCCTATGAGCGGGCACCGGATCAGGCGCATTTTCTCAACCGACGGAAGTCCAAGGAGCTGTTCCGCGACATCTTCCGTCGCGGACGCGGCAAGGGCTGGAAATTCAATCAGTCGGCGCTGTTTCTGGACTTCCTGGCGGGCAACCAGCGCTATCTCTGCACCCCCTGGGGCAAGCCGACGCGCAACGTGTTCGGCTGGCAGCGGCCTTGCTACCTGCTGGGCGAGGGCTACGCCAAGACGTTCACCGAACTGATGGCGACGACCGACTGGGACCGCTACGGCACCGGCAACTACGAAAAATGCGCCGACTGCATGGTGCACAGCGGCTACGAGGCAACGGCGGTGATGGATGCGGTGCGCAAGCCCTGGAAATCCATCCTGGCCTCGGTGCGCGGCCCCCGGACCGAAGGGGAGATGGCGCCGGAAATCCCGCTCGATGCGCAGCGCCCGGCGGAATACGTGTTCAGCCGGCATGTGCAGGACATGAGCGAGCGGCTACGGCACGAGAAACCGGCCGTGGCCGATGTCGCCGACGCGGCGGACTAAGGCCCGCCGCGCCACCGCCGCCGCGCGGCCGAGCGCGAGCAGCGCGGCGAGCTGACCCGGCTTGCGGACGAGCGACCCCGCCACGCGCCACGGGGCGATCCGGCCCCCCGCATCGAGCGCGATCAGCGCCGCCGGCGGCAGTTCCGCGTCGGCCGGGTCGCACACCGCGCGCAGGACCGCGAACGGCATGTTCGCGCGGGCCGCCACTTCGGCGACCGCGCCGCTCTCCAAGTCGATGGCGGCCGCGCCCGTCGCCGCGAAGCGTGCCAACTTTTCCCTCGGGTCGGCTACCGGCTCCTCATCGGCGAGCAGCAATTTCTCGGAAATCCCCCCGAGCGCCGCCGCCAGCGCGGCGTCCACCGGATAGCTCCGCCCGCGCCACAGCACCGCGCGCGGCACGACCAGATCGCCCGGCCGCAATGCGCTGGCAAGCCCTCCGCACAGGCCGAAACTGACGATGGCGGACACCCCCTCGGCCAGCACGCGCGCCGCCGCCTCGGCCGCGCCCGCCGGCAAGCCGCCACCGATGGCGACCGGGCCGAGCGGGGCGGCGAGCCGGGCTTCCGCCCGCAGGCCGGTGACGAAGCCGGGGCGGTGCGGGGCGCACCAGATCGGGGACGGCATAACGCGCAGAATGATCCCCCGGCGCCTTGCGCTCAACCTACCGCCGGTGGCAAGCCACGCGAGGGATTTCGCGGGAGGGGACGGCGCATGGACACGGGACTCAAAGGGCGGCGTGCGCTGGTCTGTGCCGCCAGCAAGGGGCTGGGGCGCGCCTGTGCCATGGCGCTGGCGCGCGAGGGGGTGTCGGTCACCATCACCGCCCGCACGGCGGCGACACTTGAGCAGACCGCCGCCGAGATCCGTGCGGCCACCGGTGCGACGGTGACGGCGGTGGCCGGCGACATCACCACCGAGGCCGGGCGCGCCGCGGCTCTGGCCGCCTGCCCGGACCCGGATATCCTGGTGAACAACGCCGGCGGCCCGCCGCCGGGGGATTTCCGCCAGTGGGAGCGCGAGGACTGGCTGCGCGCGCTGGACGCCAACATGCTGACGCCGATCTTCCTGATCCGCGCGGTCGTGGATGGCATGGCGTCGCGCAAATTCGGGCGGATCGTGAATATCACCTCGGCGTCGGTGAAATCGCCGATCCCAACGCTGGGCATGAGCAACGGCGCCCGCGCTGGGCTTACCGGCTTTGTCGGTGGTCTGGCCCGCCAGGTGGCGCGGCACAACGTCACCATCAACAACCTGCTGCCCGGCCCGTTCCTCACCGACCGC
>JAKBCB010000352.1 GCA_021808185.1 Pseudomonadota bacterium | reverse complement strand
CAGGATGGTGCGGCCCTCGCGGATGCGCCGGATCAGCGCCACGATGCGGTCCACGTCGGCATGGGTCATGCCGGCGGTGGGCTCATCCAGCAGCAGCATTTCGGGTTCCAGGGCGAGCGTGGTCGCAAGCTCCAGCGCGCGCTTGCGGCCGTAGGCAAGCTGGCCCGCGGGCACCTCGGCGAAGCCGCGCAGGCCGACATCGTCCAACAATTCCAGGGCACGGGCGTTGTAACTGTCCAGCACCTGCTCGGAGCGCCAGAAATCGAAGCTGCCGCCCCGTCCGCGCTGAAGCGCGACCCGGACATTCTCCAGCGCCGTGAGATGGCCGAAGACGGCGGAGATCTGGAAGCTGCGCACGAGCCCGAGACGCGCCACCTCGGCCGGCTTCAAGCCTGTGATGTCGCGGCCCTTGAACCGGATCTGCCCGCGTGTCGGTTGCAGGAACTTGGTCAGCAGGTTGAAGCAGGTGGTCTTGCCGGCACCGTTCGGGCCGATCAGAGCATGGATCGTGCCGGCGCGCACGCGCAGGTCCACCCCATTCACAGCCACGAAGCCGCGGAACTCGCGGGTCAGCCCTGTGGTCTCCAGAATCGTTTCGGACACCCCTGGGCACCCTCCCCATTTGTCATGCTTGCAGGGCTGCTTTGCATAAAGATTGCGAACGCACAAGGTCGTTTGCGCCGCTCGCGGCGCGCGCCCTCACTACCCTGGCGCGCCCCCGGGTCTATATACGGACGGCAATGAACGCACCGTACCGCCAGTGACCGCGCCCCGGGGCGCACCGCCCGGCCAGCGGCGTCGCGCCGGCCTGTCCGGGCTGCTGCTGGCCCTCGCCGGCTGCCGGCTCGGGCCGGAATACGTCCCGCCCACGCCGGAACTGCCCGCCAGCTACCGCGCCACTGTTAGCGACACGCAGGCCGCGACGGCGGGCGCCGCGTGGTGGCAGGGGTTCGGCTCGACCGAACTCGATGGGCTGATGGCGGCGGCTTCGGCCGGCAGCTTCGATGTGCGCGCGGCGATCGCGCGGGTGGCGCAGGCGGATGCCAGCCTGCGCGCCGCCGGGTCGGCGCTGCTGCCGCGCATCAACGGCGGCACCGGGGAAAACTGGAGCCGCACCACCATCGCCAACGCCGTCCCCTCGTTCGGGCCGGGCGGGCTGCCGCTGTCATCGGCGCAGAAAACCCTGGAATTCCGCACCTACAACCTCGGGCCGAGCGCCAGCTACGAACTGGATTTCTGGGGCGCCAACCGCGCCGCCCAGGAAGCGGCGGCGGGCAACGCCCTGTTCAGCCGCTACGACCAGCAGACCGTGACGCTGACCACGCTGGCGAGCGTCGCCAACACCTGGTTCACGGCGCTGGCCTACCAGGACCGGCTGACCGTCGCGCAGAACAACCTGCGCGACGCCGAGGAGACGCTGAAGGCAATCCGCGCGCGGATGGAGGTCGGCACCGCCTCGATGCTGGACGTTGCGCAGGAGGAGGCGCTGGTCGCAGGCGTCCGCGCGACCATCCCGAGCCTGCGCAGCCAGCGCGACCAGCAGGCGGCGGCACTGGGCATCCTGGTCGGGCGCCTGCCGCAAAGCATCCCGATCCCGGCCGGCTCGCTGACCACGCTGGCGCTGCCGGAGGTTGCCCCCGGCCTCCCCTCGACCCTGCTCGCGCGGCGGCCGGACGTGGCCGCGGCCGAGGCGCAGTTGCAGGCGCAGAACGCCAATATCCGCGCCGCCCGCGCCGCGTTCTTTCCCACCGTCACGCTGACCGGCTCGGCCGGCTGGCAGAGCGAGGCCTTGCAGACCCTGCTCTTGCCGCAATCCATGCTGTTCAACGCCGCCGCCAACGCGGCACAGACGATCTTCGACAACGGCCAGCTGAGCGCGCAATACGAGCAGGCCAAGGCGCGCTACGACGAGTTGCTGGCGGACTATCACAAAACCGTGGTGCAGGCGTTCACCGACGTGGAAACCGCGCTCGTCGCATGGCGCGAGACGACGGAGCAGGAACGACTGGAACAGGAGGCGGTGCGCACCGCCCAGCGCGCCGCCGACATCGCCCACGCGCAGGTGCTGGCCGGCACGCTCGACATCGTGGCCGAATTGCAGTCGCAAACCACGCTGTACGCCGACCAGGACGCGCTGGCGCAGGCGCGGCTGGCGCGCTTCCTGGCGCTGGTGAGCCTATACAAGGCGATCGGCGGCGGCTGGAGCGCACAGGATGTGACGGCGCCGGACACCCCGATCTACAACGGCATCCTTTAGCGCCTCGTCCCTGGGAGGGATCATCGCCATGCGCCGCGTCGTGCTGATCGTGCTGCTGCTGGCCGCCGTCGCGGGGGGCGGGTGGTGGTGGCTGCGCGGCCGCGCGCCCGACCCGGCGGCGCTGGCGACGGCCCGCGACCCGATCCCGGTGCTGCTCGCCACGGCGGACAAGCGCGACGTACCGATCTGGCTCGACGGGCTCGGCACCGCGCTGGCCAGTGCCACCGTGACCATCAAGCCGCAGGTGGACGGCGTGCTGACCGAGGTGCGCTTCCGCGAGGGCCAGGACGTGCGCGCCGGCGACGTGCTGGCGCGGATCGACCCGCGCACCTATCAGGCGGCGCTGGATCAGGCGGTCGCGAAGAAGGCGCAGGACGCGGCGAATCTCGCCAACGCCCGCGTCGATCTGGCGCGCTACACCAAGCTCGCCGCCACCGCCTATACCTCCGCCCAGCAGGCCGACACGCAGCGCGCGACCGTGGCGCAACTGGAAGCGCAGGTGGCGCAGGACCAGGCCGCCATCGACAACGCGCGCGCGCAGCTCAGCTACACCATCATTGTCTCGCCCATCGACGGGCGCACCGGCATCCGGCAGGTGGACCAGGGCAATCTGGTGCACGCGAGCGATACCACCGGCATCGTGGTGATCACCACGCTGCGCCCCATCGCGGTGGTCTTCACGCTGCCGCAGCAGAACCTGCCGGCCGTGGCCGCCGCCCAGGCGCAAGGCGCGCCGGAGGCGCTGGCGCTGGCGCAGGGCGATGCCGACGGCACGCCGCTGGATCGCGGCACGCTCGCCGTGCTCGACAATCAGGTGGACCCGACGACCGGCACGATCAAACTCAAGGCGATGTTCCCCAACGAGCATCTGCGGTTGTGGCCGGGCGCCTTCGTGACCGTGCGGCTGCTGGTGCAGACGCGGCACGACGCCGTCGTGGTGCCGTCCGCCGCCGTGCAGCGCGGCCCGGCCGGGCCATATCTGTATGTCGTCGGCGAAGACCTGGCGGCGCGGCGCCGCGCCGTGGCGATCGGCCACGAGGACCCGCAAGCCAGCATCGTCGAAAGCGGGCTGCGGCCGGGCGAGCGCGTGGTGGTGGATGGCGCGGCGCGGCTGAGCGACGGCGCCAAGGTCAGCATCGGCACGCCGCCGGAGGGCCCGCCCGCGCCGCACCCGCCGGAAACCGCGAGCCGGGGCGACGGCGGGGCGACGTGAACCTTTCCGCCGCGTTCATCGCCCGGCCCATCGCGACCAGCCTGCTGGCGCTGGCGCTGCTGCTGGGCGGCTTGCTGGGCTATCGCGCGCTGCCGGTCTCCGCCCTGCCGCAGGTGGATTTCCCGACCATCCAGGTGACGACGCAACTGCCCGGCGCGAGCCCGCAGACGGTCTCGACGCTCATCACCGCCTCGCTGGAACGCCAGTTCGGGCAGATCCAGGGGCTGACCGAGATGACCTCGGTGAGTGCCGAGGGCACCAGCGCGATCACGCTGCAATTCGCGCTCGACCGCTCGATCGACAGCGCGGCGGAGGACGTGCAGGCCGCGATCAACGCCGCCGCCGCGACGCTGCCGGCGACGCTGCCGTATCCGCCGGTGTACGCGAAGGTGAACCCGGCGGACGCGCCGATCCTGACGCTCGCGCTGGAGTCCGACACGATCACGCTGGATCGGGTGAGCGATGCCGCGGACACGCTGCTGCTGCCGCGCCTGAGCGAGATCGCGGGCGTGGGCAAGGTGACGGTGCAGGGCAACATGCGCCCGGCGGTACGCGTGCGCGTCGATCCCGCGCGGCTGGCCGCCTACGGAATGTCGATGGAGGACGTGCGCGCCGCCATCGCCGCCGCCAACGTCAACGGCGCCAAGGGCGGGTTCGACGGGCCGCGGCAGGCGATGTCGCTGGGCGCCAACGACCAACTGGTCTCGCCCGATGCCTACCGCACGCTGGTGCTGGCGTGGCGCAACGCGGCCCCGGTGCGCCTTTCGGACGTGGGCTCCGTCGCCGGCGGGCTGGAAAACGACCGCGTCGCCGCGCGCTACAACGGCCACCCGGCGGTGGTGCTGGACATCCAGCGCCAGCCGGGGGCGAACATCGTGCAGACGGTGGACCGCCTGAAGCAGCAACTGCCGGCGCTGCAACGCGCGATCCCCACCGGCGTGAGCATGACCATCGTGGCCGACCGCACCGCCACGATTCGCGCCAGCGTCGCCGACGTGCAGGGCACGCTGATCCTGTCCATCGTGCTGGTGGTGGCGGTGATCTTCCTGTTCCTGCGCACCTGGCGCGCCACCA
>JAKBCB010000351.1 GCA_021808185.1 Pseudomonadota bacterium | reverse complement strand
GGGGGTGCCGGTGTGCCTGACGGTGACGCATATGGACGGGCTGGTCATGGCGCGGTCCGGCTTCAACCACTCGATCAATTACCGCTCGGTCATGGCCTTTGGCACCGCGCGGCGGATCGACGAGCCGGCCGAGAAGCGGCGCGCGATGGATGCGTTCATCGAGCGGTTCTTTCCGGGACGGGTCGCCCTGCTGCGCGAGCCGACGGCGCAGGAGGTCAAGGCCACCTCCATCCTCGCGATGCCGATCGAGCAAGCCTCGGCGAAGGTGCGCGCGACCGGCCCCGGCGATGACGATGAAGATTTTGCCTTGCCCGTCTGGGGCGGCGTTGTGCCGCTGCGCACGGTGATCGGCGCGCGGCAGGATTGCCCGCGGCTGCCCGAGGGGGTGACAGCGGCGGACGACCTCGGCCCGTATCGCGAAGGGCGCGTGCTGGACGAGGCATTTCTCGAAACCTACCGGCGAAGCTACGGGGGCGAGTAGGGGCCACGCGGCGCGCAAAACCGCGATTGCCTGCGACGCGGGCGAGAGGGTACGCAGCAGGTGGCGCGCGGTGCGCCGCCTCGGGGTGCTCCGGACGTGTCACTCATCTTCCCCAGCCTGGGCCATTTGGTGGTGCTGGCGATGACCCTGGTCGTCGCGGCACTCTGCGTCGGTCTCGGGCAGTTCGTCGGCGCGCGCCGCCCGCCCATCGCGCTGGTCGCCGGGTGGGGGCTCGCCTGTGTCGGGCTGGTGGTCGGCGGCACCATCACCGGCGCCCCGCTCAACATCGCCATCGTCGCGCTCGGCATGGTGGGGGCGGCGGGGCTCGTGGTGATCGCGCAGGGCTCGTTCGACGAAGGCTCGTGGGCCGCCACCGGGCGCGTGCTGGTGCTGGCGGTGCCGTTCCTGTTGATCGCCGCCGCCAACGGGCCGTCCAGCCCCGACGAGTTCTCGCACTGGCTGCCCAACCTCGACTACCTGTACCGCCACGACCACTTCCCCAACCTCAAAATGCCCAGCCTCGGCTCGGAGAAGCCGGGCACGCCTTATGCGATGGCCTATGTGGGCTACGCCGTCTCGCTGCTGCTCGGCCGCGTGGCCGAGAGCGCCGGCATCGTCTGGAACGCGCTGTTGCTGGTCGCGGTGGGCGCGCTGTGCGCCGACATCCTCGCCGCCCAGGTGCGCATGCGCCACCACGAGGATCTGATGGCGGTCGAGTTGACCTCGACCGAGGAATGGGGGGTCGCGGGCATCGGGCTGCTGGCGGCGACGATGTTCAACCCCTCGTTCCAGCCGCGCCTGTTCTTCACCAACGGCGACGACGCGCCGGTGGGCGCCGTGACCGCGGTCGCCGTCGCGGCGCTTATCATGTGGCTCGCGGCGGAGACGCGCAAATCCCGCGACGAGCGGCTGCTGCTGGTGGCGGCCATCGGCTTCTGCTGCGCGGCACTGGCGCAGTTGCGCCAGGACGGGCTGACGCTGTTCGCGCTGGTGTTCGTCGCCGCCGTCGCCGCGACGCCGCTGGAGCGGCAGGTGGGGCGGCGGGTGAACCCCATGATGCTGCTGCTGCTGCTGCCGCCGGCGCTGCTGGTGGCGCTGGCATGGCGCGAATACCAGGCGGTGCAGATACCGGACGAGGCGCTGGCCATCCTGCGGCCCGCCGACTGGCATTGGGCCGGCCTGCCCTCGACGCTGCTCAGCATGCTGGACGTGGCCATCGCCAAGGTCGGCTACTCCGCGCTGCTGGTGCTGCTGCTGGGCTTCTCGCTCGCCATCGCCGAGGCGCCGCAGATGTTCACCGCGTTCCAGCGGTCGGGCGTGGTGATGGGCGCGGTGCTCGGCTTGGGCAAGGTGGCCACCCTGGTGGTGCTGTATCTGGTGGCCGACTACTCGGTGGCCGAGGCGGCGGATGCCAAGGATTTCTGGCGCTTCATGGTGCAGATCGGGCCGGCGCTGGTGGTCGGCGCCATCCCGCTGATCCCGCAGCGGCTCTGGAGCGAGCGCGCCGCCGGGCGGCTGCTGTGCACCATCACGCCGATCCTGGCGCTGACCCTGCCGATCGTCTCGGTGCGCTATCTGCGCGTCGATCAGCCGCGCGCCTCGCATGTGCCGTATCTGCGGCACGTGGCGCGCGACCTGGGCGGGCTGATCGGTACCGCGCCAAGCATCACGCTGGTCGATCCGGACGACGCGGCCGGCGATCTGGCGAGTCTGGCGGTGGTGCGCTACGAACTGCAATCCGGCGGCAACCGCCGCCCGCGCCTGCAACCGGGGCCGCCGACGCCGGAGGTGAGCTTCGTCGCCGGGGCCAAGCCCACGCATCTGCTGGCCGACAGCGGTATGCCGCGCGATGCCGCGCGCGGCTATCCGGCCGCTTGGCGCGCGCCGGATCTGGCGAGCCAGCTTGCCGCCCCGTTCGTCTGGTTCCGCGACGGCGGCAAGGTGGCGAGCGATCTCGCCGGGCTGACCCTGCCGCCCGGCGCCAGCTACCTTGTCACCCACACCGACGGCCAGGCGGCGATCGCGCACACCTGGCCGTTCCCGGAGCGCAAGTAGCCGCCTGGGACTACTCCCGCTCGGCCAACAACTCGTCCGCCATCACCGGCATTCCCGCCGTCAGGCCGCCGTCCACCACGAGATTCGTGCCGTTCACGAACGCGGCTTCGTCGGCCGCAAGGAACGCGACCGCGGCGGCGATGTCGGTGGGACGGCCGACGCGGCCGACCGGATACCAGCGCGCCAGTTTCTCGAACACTTTCGGGTCGCGCTTGAGCCGCGCGGTCCAGCTTGGCGCGTTGGTGCGGATGGTGCCGGGGCTGACCATGTTGGCCCGCACCCCCTTCGGCCCGTATTCGACGGCAATCGAGCGCGTCAGGCTCAGCAGGCCGGCCTTGGCTGCGCTGTAGGCCGGATTGCCGAAATACATCAGCCCGTTGACCGAGCCGATATTGACGATGGCGCCGCCACCCTGGGCGACCATGTGCGGCAGCGCCGCGCGCGCGCACAGCCAGGCGCCGCGCAGCGTCACCTCGAACTCGCGGTCCCATTCGGCGGGCTCGATCCCCTCCAGCACCGGCTGGTTGGTGAAGGCCACGTTGTTGACCAGCACGTCGAGCCGGCCGAACGTGCCGCGCGCCGTGGCGATGGCGGCCGCGATGTCCGCCTCGTTCGTCACCGAGCCGATGCTCGGGGCCGCCCGGCCCCCCGCGGCGGCGACCGCGGCGACGGTGCCATGCGCCGCCTCGGGCGAGATGTCGGTCACCACGACGGCGGCCCCTTCGCTGGCCAGGCGCAGCGCCGTCGCCCGCCCGATGCCGTCGCCGCCGCCCGTCACCATCGCCACCTTGTCCGCGTACCGCATCGCCCGCTCCCGTCTTGCCGTTGCCTCGCCCGGCTGGGATAAACCGGGCATCGGCGCGCGCGAAGGGGGCCCGCATGCAGCGTTTCGCGTTCAAGATGTTTTTGCATCCCGGCCAGCGCGACGAATACCGCCGCCGCCACGACGCGATCTGGCCCGAACTCTCGCTGCTGCTGCGCGAGGCCGGAGTGCGCAACTACTCGATCTATCTGGACGAGGCGACGAACATCCTGTTCGCCTACCTGGAGCGCGCGGACGACCACCGCATGGCCGAGCTGCCGAACGAGGCAGTGATGCGGCGCTGGTGGGACTTCATGGCCGACATCATGCGGTACGAGGCCAACGTGCCGGTGGCGATCCCGCTGCCGGAAATGTTCCATATGGACTGAGGCGCACATGATCGACCCGGCCAAGCTCGCCGCGTGGCGCGAGAAATTCACCAACGACCGGCCGCATCAGACCGAGGGGGAGGCGTTCCGCACCGCCGCCAACCTCGCCTTCAAGGGCGCCGGGCGGCGCAAATTCCCGTATTCGGACGTGCCCACGCTGCTCGGCGCGCCGTATCGGCCGGATGCGCCGGAGCAGCCGGATTTCGGCGGGCTGGATGTGGCGCTGATCGGCGTGCCGATGGATCTGGCGGTCACCAACCGCGCCGGCTGCCGCCTTGGCCCACGCGCGATCCGCAACATCGAGCGCATCGGCCCGTTCCATCACACCCACAACATCGCCCCGCTCGCGATGCTGGAGGCGGCCGATGTCGGCGATGTGCCGTTCCGCAGCCGCTTCAGCCTGGAGGAAAGCCACCAGGACATCGACGCCTACATGACCCGCGTGGTCGCCGCCGGCGTGAAACCGCTGTCGGCCGGGGGCGACCATTCCATCAGCTACCCGATCCTGCGCGCGGTCGGGCGCGAGCGGCCGGTGGGCCTCGTGCATATCGACGCGCATTGCGATACCTCCGGCGTGTACGAGGGCAGCCGGTTCCACCATGGCGGGCCGTTCCGCCAGGCGGTGCTGGACGGTGTGCTGGACCCCGCGCGCACCATCCAGATCGGCATTCGCGGCGGCGCCGAGTATCTGTGGGAGTTCTCGTTCGAGACCGGGATGACGGTGATCCACGCCGAGCAGGTGGACGCGATGGGCGTGGACGCGGTGGTTGCCAGGGCGCGGGCGGTGGTGGGCGACGGCCCTGTCTATGTCAGCTTCGACGTGGAC
>JAKBCB010000350.1 GCA_021808185.1 Pseudomonadota bacterium | reverse complement strand
ACTCCATGCCGAGCAGGGCGCAGACGGTGGCGGTGGCCACGCCGTGCTGTCCGGCTCCGGTCTCGGCGATGATGCGGCGCTTGCCCATGCGGCGGGCCAGCAGACCCTGGCCGAGGGCGTTGTTGATCTTGTGCGCGCCGGTGTGGAGCAGGTCTTCGCGCTTGAGATAGATTTTTGCGCCGCCAAGCTCCTCGGTGAGACGCGAGGCGAAGGTGAGCGGCGTGGGCCGACCGGCGAAGTTGCGCAGCAGGTCATCGAGTTCGGACTGGAAGACGGGATCGGCGCTGGCCTCGGCGTAGGCGGCCTCCAGCTCCGTGAGCGCGGCCATCAGGGTCTCGGGCACGTAGCGTCCGCCGTAGGGGCCGAAGCGACCGGCGACGGTCGGGTGCGCCGTCGAGGCGTTGCCGGGAGGGTTGGAGAGAACGGTGCCTGCCATGCGCGTGCTCCTGAAAACGGTCCGGGAAATGATCCGGGAAAGACTCCGGGAAATCGGTGAGGAACTCTCTGCAAACAGTGTACTCGCTGCGTGAAAAAGATGCCGGGCGCTGGTGCCGGCACCGGATGCGGGCGAAAACGGGAGAAGCGTGATGATCCGGATACCGGAGTGGGCCGACGAAGGTCAGCGGCTGCGCTGCGCGAGGCTGGGAGCGGCTACAATGCGGTAGTAGACACTGCGAAGGAATCAGTTTCGGGGCCTCGACGCAGAACAATCCCCCCAGGAGTGAATGAGATGATGTGGAAACCGAGTCAATCGAGCAGTTCGCCCGTTCCGCCCGCACCCGAGCCGGTTCGTCCGGCAGCGCCTGCCTATGAGCCGCCCGTGGCGCGCCCGGCAGCCCCGCCCGCCGCAGCCAGCGGCGACCAGGCGACGATCGGCAAAGGGCTGATGGTCAAAGGCGAAATCACCGGCTCCGAGTCGCTGTTTATCGACGGCAAGGTGGAGGGCGCGATCAACCTGCCGGGCAACCGCGTGACGGTGGGCCGCAATGGTCAGGTGGCGGCCAGCATCTCGGCGCGCGAGATCGTGGTGCTGGGCAAGATTCGCGGCAACGTGACGGCGACCGATCGCGTGGATATTCGCAGCGAAGGCGCGCTGACCGGCGATGTGTCGGCGGCGCGGATCAGCATTGAGGATGGCGCGTTCTTCAAGGGCGGGATCGATATCCGCAAGCCGGAGGCCAAGGCGGCGGCTGCGCAGCAGCAGGCTGCCCCCTCGGCAGGCGCGGCGGCGAGCAGCGAGCAGGCGTGAATACGCGGGCCTGAACGCAGAAACAAACCAGCCCGGCAAGCCCTCGGAACGATTGTTCCGAGGGCTTGCCGGTTTTGCAGGCCGGTCAGGCACCGGCCAGGAGCAGACCAGTCAGGATCAGATCAGGCGCAGGTCAGTAGAGCAGATACGGTTTGCGTTCGGTGAGGAACTGCGCGATGGCGTCCTGCCAGGCCTCGGCGATGCGCCGCGGGTCTTCGCCGACCTTCAGCGCCGCCAGCGTGGAGCGCGAGCGCAGCAGCGCGTCGATGGCGTCGAGATCGTATTGCTGCGGATACAGTTGGTGGAGCGCGGCGGCGATCTCGATGCCGATCTCCGGCGCGTCCAGGCTGGCGCGGTCGGTGAGGATGAGCTGGACGCCGCCGCAGAGCTGGCCCTGGTATCGGGCGCTGGCGGGCGTGAAGCGAATGGGCAGGAAACGGATGCCGTCGAGCGAGCGGGCGTTGAGCGTATTGGCCAGCAGGACGGGATCGATCCAGGGTGCGCCGATCCGTTCAAAGGGTGTGTCGGTGCCGCGCCCGACGGAGAGGTTGGAGCCTTCGATGAGGCCGATGCCGGGGTAGAGCGCGGCCTCGGTGAGCGAGCGGAGATTGGGCGAGGGGTTGGTCCAGAGCAGGCCGGTCGAGTCGAACCAGTCGCCGCGCAGCCAGCCCTGCATGGGGATGACGGTGAGCGCGGCGTGGAGCGAGCGGGTGGCGTTGTCCCAGCGCGCCAGTTCGCCGACGGTCATGCCGGGTCGGACGGGCAGCGAGGTGTAGTTGACGAAGGATTCGGAGCCGGGATCGGAGATCGGCCCCTGAACCAGCGAGCCGGTAATCGGGTCCGGTCGGTCGAGGACGAAGATGGGTTTGTGCGTGGCGGCGGCGGCTTCCAGGAAGTAGCCGAGCGTGGTTTCGTAGGTGTAGTAGCGGACGCCGGCATCCTGGATGTCGAAGACGAGCGCGTCGATCGAGGCCAGTTCACTGGCGGTGGGGCGGCGGGCAGCGTCAGTAGCTCCGTAGACGCTGAAGATCGGCGCGCCGGTGGCCGGATCGGTCGAGTTGCCGATGGCGGTGGTGTCGAGACGACCCTCGAAGCCGTGTTCGGGGCTGAAGATGGCGGCCAGCCGAAGGCCGGGGGTGTGCGCGAGCCGGTCGGCGGTGCGATGGCCGGCGGCGTCGAGCGCGGTCTGGTTGGTGATGAGGCCGATGCGCACCGGGTGAGCCGGGTCAGGATGGAGCGGGGCGAAGTGATCGGCTTCGAGCACGTCGATGCCGGTGAGGATGTGGCCGTTGCGGTTGGCGATGCGGCGGGCCGCGGTCAGCGTGTCGTTGTAGCCGGTGATGCGGGCCAGGGCAAGCGCCTGCTGTTGCGAGGCGGTGAGCGCGAGCGAGTGGACGACGGCCGTGGCCAGGCGTGCGCGCAGGGAGACGATGGAGGTTGCCGCGTGTTCCGGATGGCCGTCGGGATGGACGGCGCTGGCGAGCAGGATGATGGCCGTGTCGGTGACCGGATCGATCCACAGCGAGGTGCCGGTGAAGCCGGTGTGGCCGAAGGAGCCGATGGGAAGAAAATCACCGCGATTGCTGGCGAAGGGCGAGTCGATGTCCCAGCCGAGGCCGCGCAGGCTGGCGGCGTTGGCCGGCTGCTGCGGCGTGGACATCTTGGCGATGGCCGAGGCACTGAGAATGCGGTGCGTGTGCAGGATGTCGTTGGCGAAGAGCGCCAGATCGTCGGCGGTGGAGAAGACGCCGGCGTGGCCGGCGACGCCGCCCATGCGGCGCGCGGTGGGGTCGTGGACGATGCCGCGCAGCATCTGGTCGGCGGTCGGTCCGGCGGCCACGGTGTCGGTGTCCCACTGCGTGGGGGCGATGCGCGCGCGCCAGTCGGCCGGCGGCAGGAAGCGCGTGTGGCGCATGCCGAGCGGGATGAAAATGTGACTCTCGGCGTAGGCATCGAGCGACTGGCCGGTGACGGCTTCGACGAGGAAGCCGAGGGTGATGAAGTTGATGTCGCTGTAGAGAAAGCTGCTGCCGGGCGGATGGATGGGCGTGGTGGCCATGACGCGATCCCACGCGGCCTGGCGTCCGGTCCAGCGCTGGCTGAGGTCGAGGTCCGGCGGCAGGCCGGAGTAGTGGGTCATCAGCTCGCGGACGGTGATCTGGCTCTTGCCGTTGCCGGCAAACTGGGGCAGGTAGGCGGCCACGGGATCGTTGAGCTTGACGCGGCCGGTTTCGATGAGCTGCATCATGGCGGTGGTGGTGGCGATGCACTTGGTCAGCGAGGCCATGTCGAAGATCGTGTCGAGGGTCATCGGCTCGCGGTCGGCGACGGGCCGGGAGGCGGTGCCTACGACCAGCGAACGCGAGCCGAAGGCACGGCGATAGACGACGCGCCCGTTGTGTTCGATGAGGACGACGGCACCGGGAATGGCATGGTCAGCGATGGCCTGCTCGACCAGCGGAGCGATATCGGCGAAGCGCGCGTCCGCCTGCGCGGGGCCTGCTGCTGCGGGCTGGGCTGGGTGCGGCGCGGTTTGCGCCTGCTGCTGAGCGAGCGAGACGGCGGAAGACAAAAGCGCGAAGAGCAGAAACGCGGGACGCATGCGGACCTCGGAATTGGAAGCGGTATCGGGAGCGGCATCCGGAGCAGTGGATGCGAGCAGAAACAACCGGACGGATGCAGTATTCCATAAAGCCCCGGTCGGGCTGAATGCCGGGCTGCGCGGCGCGTACAATCGAGCAAGCCGATGCGCGGCGTTGTGTCAAGCGAAATGAATCCTTCGTGGGAACGGATGATAGGTGTTTATGTCGCAGAGTTTGTCCTCGCATCCTGTACATATTGCGATTCCCGAGCCGCTCAGTCCGGATTATGGAAGTGATGCTCCAGGCTATAACCAGCAGGCGCTGCCGCAGTATCTGGCGGCGCTGCATGGAGCCGGTGTGGTGCCGATTGTGATTCCGCTGCATGAGTCGCAGTCGAGGGTGGCGAAGATATTGGCCACGACGCATGGGGTGCTGCTGCCGGGCAGCCGCGCGGATGTGCACCCGGCGCGCTATGGAGCGGCGCGGCATCCGCTGTGCGCGCCGGCGGATGCGCAGCGTGCGGCGGTGGACGAGCTGCTGATCCAGGATGCGTTTCAGATGCGCAAGCCGGTGCTTGCCATCTGCCAGGGCGTGCAGATGCTGAATGTGTGGCTGGGCGGGACGCTGGTGCAGGATATTGCCGAGGAGCTGGGCGAGCAGGTGAACCACGCGCCGGGTCGTGAGATTGCCGGGGCGCATGGACTGAGCGTGCGCGGGGATTCGATGCTGGCCAGGATGGTGAAC
>JAKBCB010000008.1 GCA_021808185.1 Pseudomonadota bacterium | reverse complement strand
GCGTTATGATCGCTGCCACCATTCATCGCATGCGCCCGGCGCGCGGCTGGAATGAGCGCGCCGAAGCCCTCAGCCGGCGAACAGCCGCCCCGGCGGCGGGGCCGCGCGCGAATACTCGATGCGGGTGTAGCCGCCGCCCTGGTACAGCTCGATCACCGGGTCGCCGCTGGTCTTGCCGAGCAACTGGCCGGCGTAGATGTCGGCGCTGTCCTGCGGCAGCCAGCCGATCTTTTCCCGCGCGTCGCCGCGCCAGAACGTGCGCGCGTTGGCCGAGGCGCCCCACAGCACGATGCAGCCGGTGCTGTCGGCCAGCGTCGCCCGCTCGCACAGGCGGCACAGATCGGCATAGGACAGCCAGGTGGAGAGCATCCGCTCCTCGGTCGGTTCCGGGAAGCAGGAGCCGATGCGGACCGAGACGCTCTCGACGCCGTGTTTGAACCAGTACATCCGGCCCATCAGCTCGCCATACGCCTTGGACAGCCCGTAATACCCGTCCGGCAGCAACTGGCAGTCGTCGTTCAGTGGTTCCGCGCGCTCGTGGAAGCCGATGGCGTGGTTGGAACTGGCGAACAGCACGCGCGCGCCCTCGCGCCGCGCGGCCTCGTAGATGTGATACAGGCCCCGGATATTCGGGCCGATCACTTCGTCGAACGGCCGCTCCACCGAGACGCCGCCGAAATGCAGGATCATGCCGCAGCCTTCGGCGAGCCGCAGGATGTCCACGCCGTTGCTCAGATCGGCGCGGGTGAAGGTGCAGCCGGCGGGGACCGTGCCGGGGAACGGCGCGATATCGGTCAGCCGCAGGTTCCAGCCGCGCGCGGCCAGATAGGTGGTCAGCTGCCGTCCCAGGTTGCCGGAGGCGCCAGTGAGCAGCACGGGCTTTTGCGGCGTCTCGGTCATGGAAGTCTCCCTAAATGTCGGCGAACAAGGCGACGGGCGCGCCCGCCACCGGGGCGCGCAGGCGGAACAGGCCGCCCATGGTCGGGTTGGCTTCAAGCTGGGCGGCGTTGCGCCCCTCGCGCAGCGTGGTCACGTAGATCCAGCCTTCCGCGAAGCACGGCATGGTCGGCCCCGGCACCGGCAGCACGACCCGCCCGAGCAGCGTGCCGTCCGGCGCGATCCGGTTGAGCGCGTTGGCGGAGACGCCGGCGGACCAGTAATTGCCCTCGGCGTCCGTCGCCCCGCCGTCCGGCCGGCCTTGCGCGTCGGTGAGGGTGACAAGCGCGCGGCGGTTGGCGATGGCGCCGCTCGCGGGATCGAAATCCCAGAGGTCGAGCCGCCCGTGCCGCGTGTCGGCATGGAACATCGCCCGCCCGTCCGGCGACCAGGCGAGGCCGTTGGCCGTCATGTAGCCGTCCGCCTTGCGCTCGGCGCGGCCGTCCGGCGTGATGCGCCACAACGCGCCATCCGCCGTTTTCGGCCGGTTGCGATCCAGGCCGCCGACCCAGAAACACCCGTCCGGTCCCACCTTGCCGTCGTTCAGCCGCACGTTGTCCGGCTGGCCGAGCGGCCCGGCGAGGTCGGCTCGCGCACCGCTCTCGGGGTCGAACAGCACCACGCGGTCGCGCAGCGCCACCACCCAGCGGCCGGAGCGGCAGAGGCCGAAGCTGGCGACAAGCTCGGAAAAATCCCAGCTGCGTCGGGCACCGTCATCCACGCCATAGGCATGGATGCGCCCGGCCGGGATGTCGCAGAACAGGATTCTCCGCCGCCGCGCGTCCCAGACGCAGCTTTCGCCGGTCTCGCAGCGGATGTCCCAGGCGAGTTCGACGTTCATTCGCCCGCCTTGGTCGGAAGCTTGATGCCGGCCAGCGCCTCCCAGACGCGGATCACGAAGGCATCGTCCTTCGGCCCGTGCCCGGCGGCGGCGGCGCCCAGGAAAAGCTGATGCGCGGCGGAGGCCATCGGCAGCGGGAAGCTCAGCGCGCGCGCCTGATCCAGCACGATGCCCAGATCCTTGACGAAGATGTTCACCGCCGAGAGCGGGGTGTCGTCGCCGGCCAGGATGTGCGGCACGCGGTTCTGGAACATCCAGGAATTGCCGGCGGATGTGGTAATGACATCGTACAGCGTTTGCGGATCGGCGCCGGCGCGGATGCCGAGCGCGATGGCCTCGGCGGCGGTGGCAATGTGAACGCCCGCGAGCAACTGGTTCACCATCTTGACCGTGCTGCCGACGCCCGCCGCCTCGCCCAGGCGCCATACCTTGCCCGCCACCGCGTCCAGCACCGGCTGCGCCTTCGCGAATGCGGCTTCGGACCCGGATGCCATCACCGTCATGGTGCCGCCACGCGCCGCCCCCGCGCCGCCGGAGACCGGGGCATCGAGCAGCATCAGGCCGTGTTCGGCCAGTTTCGTCTCCAGCGCGCGGGCGAATTCGGGGGCGACGGTGGTGCAGCACAGCACCACCGCACCTTGCGGCAGCAGCCCCGCGCAGCCGTCCGCGCCGAACAGCACATCGGTGGTCTGGGCGGCGTTGACCACGAAGACCACCACCGCCTCCAGCCCCGCGGGCAGGCCGGACGGGCGGGCGACAGCCGCGCCCCCCTCGGCCACGAAGGCGGCCCGGACGGCCTCGCGCGGCTCGACGCCAACGACCTCGTGCCCTTTTTTCAGCAGGTTCTGGGCCGCGCCCATGCCCATCGAGCCCAAGCCGATCACAGCTACCTTCATCGGCCGCACCCCCGCGCCTTGTGAGGGGCGCATCGAAGGCGTCCGGCGCGGCGGCGTCAATGCGGCGCGCTTAAGTGTGGCGCCATCTCGCGTCGGCCACCTCGGTCGGCACGATGATCTTGCCGATCGGCCACGCGGCCAGACCCGCCAGTTTCAGATGCGCCCAGGCGAACGGGATGCCGATGATGGTGCAGGCCAGCAGCAGCGCGGCCAGCAGATGGCCCAGCATCAGCCACCAACCGGCCAGCACGAACCAGATCAGATTGCCGAGAAGCCCGAGAGGGCCGGAGGAAAGCCCGCCGCCTCCGGTCAGGTCGGCGCGCGGGATCGCTTTGTAGCCGAACGGCAACAGCGAGTAGGCCGCGATTCGCAGCGCGGCGGCGGCCCAGGGCAGGCCGACGATCGTCACCGCCAGCAGCACGGCGGCCACCAGCCACGCCACCGCCATCCAGACCCCGCCGGTCACGATCCACAGCACGTTCAGGATCAGGCGCATGGGTCGCTCTACCGCCCGTACCGGAACCGCTCCACGCCCGCGACCAGCGCGCGTCGCACGCCCGGCTCCAGCGCCGAGTGCCCGGCGTCGGGCACGATGGTCAGGCGCGCCGACGGCCAGGCGGCGGCCAGCGCGAAGGCGGTGCGCGCGGGGCAGATCACATCGTAGCGGCCCTGCACCACCTCGGCCGGGATGTGGGCGATGCGAGGCATGCGGCCGAGCAGCCCGCCCTCGGTTGCTTCGGGCGGCAGGAACAGGTCGTTGGCGAAGTAATGCGCCTCGATCCGCGCCAGCCCCAGCGCCGTGCGGTCCTGCGCGAAGGACGACACGCTGTCCGGGCTCGGCAGCAGCGTGCTGCACGAGCCCTCGTACACCGACCACGCGCGCGCCGCCGGCATGTGCACCGCGGGGTCCGGGTCGGTCAGCCGGCGCAGGTAGGAGCGGAGGATCTCGCCGCGCTCCGCCTCCGGCAGAAAGCTCACGAAGGCCGCGTGCGCGTCCGGGAACAGGATGCCGAGACCGTGGAGGAACCACTCCACTTCCTCCTTGCGGCCAAGGAACACCCCGCGCAGCACGCAGCCGACCACCCGCTCCGGGTAGGCCTGGGCGTAGGCGAGGGCAAGGGTCGAGCCCCAGGAGCCGCCGAACAGCAGCCATTTGTCGATGCCGAGATGGCGGCGCAGCGTCTCGATGTCGTCGATCAGGTCGGGGGTGGTGTTGGCCTCAAGGCTGCCGAGCGGGCGGGAACGGCCGGCGCCGCGCTGGTCGAAGATGACGACGCGCCAGTACGACGGGTCGAAGAACCGCCGATGCACCGCCCCGGCGCCGGCGCCCGGCCCGCCATGCAGGAACAGCACCGGCGCGCCGCGCGGGTTGCCAACCTGTTCCCAGTACATGACGTGCCCGGCGGTGAGCGGCAGGTAGCCGGTCTCGAACGGGCCGATCTCGGGAAACAGGTCGCCACGGGGCATGGAGGGAATTCTATACCGGCCGGTGGCGTCGGCGGAACAGGGGGGTTCCCTGGCACGGCGGGAATCGTCCCCGTTTGGCGTCGCGGCGGCCCGGCGATAGGTTGCGATGCATGAAAGACAGCATGGCACGGCTCTGGATCGGTCTCGGCGCGCTCGCCGGGCTTTTGGCGGTGGCGATGGCGGCGGTGACGACGCACGCGATGGCGGACGACGCGGCGCGGCAGGTGGCGCACAGCGCCGTGGACATGCAGGGCTGGCACGCGCTCGCGCTGCTCGGCACCGGGCTGTGGGCGGCGCGCGGCGGCCTGCTCGCGCATCTGGCGGGGGCCGCGTTCGTGCTCGGGCTGCTGGCGTTCTGCGGCGCCGTGTACACGCTCGCCTTCACCGGACTGCACGCGGGGCCGCTGGCACCGACCGGCGGGATGCTGCTGATGCTCGGCTGGGCGCTGCTGGGCCTGTCCGCGCTCCGCCCCGGGCGATGATCCGGGCGGCGTATCTGGCGCCGGAGGGGCTGGAACCCGTCTTGGCCGAAGAACTCGCGCGGGCTGGGGCGACGATCGAGATCTGGCACGGCAGGCTCGCGCTGTCGCCGGACCCGCCGGTGGCCTGCGCCTGGGCGCTCGATGTCTGGACCGCTCCGCGGGAGATCGAGGTTCCCTCGGTGAAGGCGGGCGCCGACGCCTTGCGCGCCATGCAGCGCAACTGGTCGGCCTATGCCACCGGCCACCATCGCCGCACGGCGCTGATCGCCGAGCGCCTGCCGCCGGTGAAGGCGCGCCCGCTGGTGTTCCCCGAACCGGCCCCCGCCTCGCATCTCGGCGCCTGGACCCTGGTCGCGCAGGACCGGATGCTGGCAAGCCCGGACAAGACCAGCCCCTTCGTCAACGGCGAGTGCCACTTCATCGAGGACCATATCGGCCCGCCCAGCCGCGCCTACCTGAAACTGTGGGAGGCACTGACCCGTCTCGGCGCCTGGCCGCAGCCGGGAGAAACCTGCCTCGACCTCGGCGCCGCCCCCGGCGGCTGGACTTTTGTTCTTGCCAGCCTCGGTGCCAAGGTGACGTCGGTGGACAAAGCACCGCTCGCCGAGCGCGTGGCCGCGATGCCGGGCGTCACATGGCGCGACGGCAGCGCCTTTGCCATTGCACCCGAGCCAGTCGATTGGCTGGTCTGCGATGTCGTGGCCTATCCGGACCGGCTGCTGGCGCTGGTGCAACGCTGGATTGCCTCGGGCCTCGCGCGGCACATCGTCTGCACGGTGAAATTCCAGGGTGCCACCGACCACGAGGCCGCCGCCGCCTTCGCCGCCATTCCGGGCGGCCAGCTCGTGCATCTGTATCACAACAAGCACGAACTGACCTTCTGGTGGCAGCGGCCACGGCCGGCGGCCTGACCCGGTATCGCTTGTGCCGCGTGGAGTCGCGCGGCTAGAACCGGCGGATGACCATGCCCCCGGAGCGGCGGATCCGCGTCGCGCCCAGCATTCTGGCGGCCGATTTCTCTCGGCTGCGCGAAGACATCGACGCCGTCGCCGCCGCCGGCGCGGACTGGCTGCACCTCGATGTGATGGACGGGCATTTCGTGCCCAACATCAGCTTCGGCCCGTTCGTGGTGAAGGCGCTGCGCCCGCATTCGCGCCTGCCGTTCGACGCGCATCTGATGATCGCCCCGGCCGATCCGTACCTCGCGGCCTTCGCCGAGGCGGGGGCGGACCGCATCACCGTGCACGCCGAGGCCGGGCCGCACCTGCACCGCTCGCTGCAAACCATTCGCGCCCTCGGCAAGCAGCCGGGGGTCGCGCTGAACCCGGCCACGCCCGCCGAGGCGCTGGCCTGCGTGCTCGACATGGTCGATCTGGTGCTGGTGATGACGGTCAATCCCGGATTCGGCGGGCAGTCCTTTCTCGACAGCCAACTGGCGAAGATCGCGCAGGTGCGGCGCATGATCGACGCGACGGGACGGGACATCGCGCTCCAGGTCGATGGCGGCATCGCGCCCGGGACGGCGGGGCGCGCGCTGGCGGCCGGGGCGGACACGCTGGTCGCGGGCACCGCGATTTTCGCCACGCCCGACTACGCCGCCGCCATCGCGGCGCTGCGCGGGACGCAGCTGTGATGGCCATGGACCCGACCCGCTGGATGCGCGACGCGCGGCGCAGGCTGGCCCGGATGCCGAGCCTGCGGATGGCGCGCATTCCCGACGCGCCGGCGCTGCCGGTGCGCGACCTGTGGCCCGGCGACCCGAACCGGGGTGCGAACCTGCTCAAGGGCGAGCTGGAACTCGGCGGCACGGTCGGCGTGCTCAAGCCGGGCGGATTCGCCGAAGTCGCGGGCTCGGACCTGCTGCGCAGTTGCGCGCACGGCTTCACCTGGCTGCGCGACCTGCGCGCGCTGGGCACCGACGGCGCGCGCATGCGCGCCCGCGCGCTGGTGCAGGAATGGATCGCGGCCCCCGCGCTGGAACCGCTGGCCGAGCGGCCGGACGTGGCCGGCGCGCGCATCGCGGCGTGGCTCGGCCATTACGACTTCTTCGCCGCCAGCGCGGACGACGGTTTCCGCCAGCGCCTGATGGCGCGGCTGGTGGCCGACGCGCGCGGCCTCGCCGCGGCATTGCCGACCGAGGAACTGGACGCGCGGGCCTTGACCGCGCTCAAGGGCCTGATCGCGGCGGCGGTCGCCTTGCCCGAACACGCGGCGTTCCTGACCCGCGCGCTGCGGGTGCTGCCGCAGGAGATCGCACGCCAGATCCTCCCCGATGGCTGCCATTGCGAGCGCAGCCCGGCGCAACTGCTCGGCGCGTTGCAGGATCTGACCGAAATCCGCGCCTTGTTGCAGGCCGCCCAGGCGCAGCCGCCCACGGCGCTGGCCAACGCCATCGAGCGGATGGCCCCGGCGCTGCGCGCGCTGCGCCACGGCGACCTGGGGCTCGCGCTGTTCAACGGCAGCAAGGAAGACAACGGCGCGCTGATCGACCTGGTGCTGACCCAGGCCGGCCGCGCCGGGCGGGCGCCGACGGCGCTGACCGATGGCGGGTTCCATCGCCTGCAAGCCGGGCGCAGCGTGCTGATCGTCGATACCGGCGCGCCGCCGCCGCCGAAGATCGACCGCTTCGCCCACGCCGGCACGCTGTCGTTCGAGCTGTCGGTCGGGCGCGACCGCATGATCGTCAATGTCGGCGCGGCGCCGGCCGCCGGCCCCGAATGGCGCGACGCCACGCGCGCCACCGCCGCGCACTCCACCCTGGTGATCGCCGACACCTCGTCCTCCGAACTCCGCCCGGACGGGCTGGGCCGCCGGCCGGAGGTGGTGGAGGTGCAGCGCCAGGAGGCCAACGGCGCGCATTGGCTGGAAGCCAGCCACGACGGCTATCGCCGCCCGTTCGGCGCGATCCATCGCCGCCGGCTGTATATGAGCGAGAGCGGCGAGGACATTCGCGGCGAGGACGTTGTGGAGCCGGTCGCGGACACGGCCGACCCGCACGCCTTTGCCGTGCGGTTCCATCTGCACCCGGACGTGGTCGCAAGCGTCCTGCAAGATGGCGAGACAGTGCTGCTGCGCCTGCCCTCCGGCACCGGCTGGCAGTTGCGCGCCGATGGCGCGGCGGTCGCGCTGGAGGAGAGCATCTATCTCGGCGGCGCGCAGTTGCGCCGCTCCGAGCAGGTGGTGCTGTCGAGCCTGGCGGACGGGCCGCAGCATGTGAAATGGGCGATCACCAAGGTCGGCTGACCGGCCCCGCGCCGCCGCCATGAAAATCATCGAGGTCACGAACGTCGATTTCTCGCTGCGGCATTTCCTGCTGCCGGTGATGCGGGGCTTGCGCGCGCGCGGGCACGAGGTGATCGGCGTTTCGGCGGACGGGCCGCTGCTGGACATCGCCCGCGCCGAGGGTTTTTGCGTCGTTCCCGTGCCGATGGCGCGCAGTTTTTCGCCGCGCGCGCAGATTCTTGCGTTTCGGGCGCTGCTGAAACTGTTCCGGGCGGAGCGGCCGGACATGGTGCATGCGCACATGCCGATCAGCGGGTTTCTTGCCCGCATCGCCGCGCGCGTGGCCGGGGTGCCACGCATCGCCTACACCTCGCACGGCGACCTGTACAACCAGCCGGGCGGGATTTTGCGGCGCGGCGCCGGCTTCGTCATGGAATGGCTTGGCGCGCGCGTCACCGACATCTACCTGACGGTCTCCAGCGAGCAGGCGGCGGACGCGCGGCGGCTCGGGCTGCACCGTCGCGCCACCATGGCCGGCAACGGGCGCGATGCGGAAGCATTCCGCCCCGATCCCGAAGCCCGCGCCCGCATCCGCGCGGACCTCGGCGTGCCGGACGGGCAGGTCGTCACCGTGATCGTCTCCCGCCTCGTGCGCGCCAAGGGCTACGTGGAACTGCTCGCCGCCATGCGCGATGTGCCGGGCGAGCTGTGGGTGGTGGGCGGGCGGCTCCCCTCCGACCACGACGAGGATATCGAGCCGTATTTCCGCGCGTGCGGCCTCGGCGAACGGGTGCGCCGCCTGGGCTATCGCGAGGATGTCCCCGCCATCCTCGCCGCCGCCGACATCTTCGCCTTGCCCTCCTACTCCGAGGGGCTGCCGATGTCGGTGATCGAGGCGATGCTGACCGGCCTGCCGGTGGTGGCGACCGACATTCGCGGCCCGCGCGAGCAGGTGGTGGCGGGGCAGACCGGCCTGCTGGTCCCGCCCCGCGCGGTCGCCCCCCTGGCGGCGGCACTGCGGCAACTGGCCGAGGACGCCGGGCTGCGCCGGCGCATGGGCGCGGCCGGCCGCGCGCGGGCGCTCGATCTGTACGAGGAGGGCAGGGTCGTCGCCCGCACGCTGGACCTGCTGGGCGTCTAGGACTATTGCCCCGGCGTCCCGCCGCCGGAGGCCAGCATGACCGACATCGTCCCGATCCGCCGCGCTCTTATCTCGGTGTCCGACAAGACCGGCCTGCTGGACTTCGCCCGCGCGCTGGCCGCGCGCGACGTGGCGATCCTCTCGACCGGCGGCACGGCCAAGGCCCTGCGCGAGGCGGGCATTCCCGTCACCGACGTCTCCGAGCACACCGGCTTCCCCGAAATCCTCGACGGGCGGGTGAAAACCCTGGTGCCGCAGATCCATGGCGGCATTCTGGGCCGGCGCGACCTGCCGGAGCATGTGGCGCAGATGCAGGCGCACGACATCGCGCCGATCGATCTGGTGGCGGTGAACCTGTATCCGTTCGAGGCGACGGTGGCGCGCGGTGCCGCGTTCGACGATTGCGTGGAGAACATCGACATCGGCGGCCCGGCGCTGATCCGCGCCGCCGCTAAGAACCACGATTTCGTGGGCGTGCTGACCGAACCCGCGCACTACGCCGAGGTTCTTTCCGAACTCGCCGCGCATGGCGGCACGACGCTCGCTCTGCGCCGCCGTCTGGCGGGGGAAGCATACGCCCGGACCGCCGCCTATGACGCCGCGATCGCCGCGTGGTTCGCCGGCCAGCGGGACGAGACATTTCCCGAGCGCCTGACCATCGGCGGCGTGCGGCGGCAGGTGCTGCGCTACGGCGAAAACCCGCACCAGCGCGCCGCCTTCTACGCCAGCGGCACCCGGCCGGGCGTGGCCACGGCGCGGCAGGTGCAGGGCAAGGAACTGTCGTTCAACAACCTCAACGACACCGACGCGGCGTTCGAGGCGGTGGCGGAATTCGACGCGCCCACGGTCGTCATCGTCAAGCACGCCAACCCCTGCGGCGTCGCCTCGGCCGGCTCGCTGGCCGAGGCGTGGGAGGCGGCGCTGCGCTGCGACCCGGTTTCGGCCTTCGGCGGCATCGTGGCGCTGAACCGCCCGCTGGACGGCCCGGCGGCGGAGCGCATTTCCGCGATTTTCACCGAGGTGATCGTGGCGCCGGAGGCAACGGCCGAGGCGCTGGAGATCCTGGCGCGCAAGAAGAACCTGCGCGTGCTGCTGACCGGCGGCGTGCCCGATCCGGCGGCGCCGGGGCTGGTGGTGCGCACGCTCGCGGGCGGGCTGCTGGCACAAACCCGCGACGCCGGCCGGATCGAGCGGGCGGCCCTGCGCACGGTCACGCACCGCGCGCCGAGCGAGGCCGAACTGGACGACCTGATGTTCGCATTCCGGGTCTGCAAGCACGTCAAGTCCAACGCCATCGTCTATGCCAAGGCCGGCGCCACCGTCGGCATCGGCGCGGGGCAGATGAGCCGCGTGGACTCCGCCCGCATCGCCGCCTGGAAGGGCGCCGAGGCCGCCCGCGCGGCGGGGCTGGCCACGCCATTGACGCAGGGCAGCGTGGTCGCCTCGGACGCCTTCTTCCCGTTCGCGGACGGGCTGGAAGCCGCGATCTCCGCCGGGGCGACAGCGGTGATCCAGCCCGGCGGCTCGATGCGCGACGCCGAGGTGATCGCGGCGGCGGACGCCGCCGGCATCGCCATGGTGTTCACCGGGATGCGGCATTTCCGCCACTGAGCGGGCCGCGGCGGCGGCCGCGGGCTAGACGCTCGCCAGCACGGCGGCGCAGACGCGATCCACGTCGGCGTCCGTCAGGTCGGGGTGGAGCGGCAGCGCCATGATGCGCGTGGCGAGGTCTTCCGAGACCGGCAGCACCGTGCCGTCATGCGCGGCGCGATAGGCCGGCTGATGGTGCAGCGGCCTGGGGTAGTAGATGGCGCTCGGCACACCGGCCGCCTTCAGGCCAGCCTGCATCCGCTCGCGCGCGGCGGTATCGGGCAGCAGGATGGCGTAGATCGCCCAGGCGCTGGTGCTGTCGGGCACCCGCGCGGGGATGGTCACGGCATTGCCCAGGCGCTGATCGTAGCGGCGGGCGATCCGTTCGCGCGCCTGCAATTCGGCCTCGAACACTGTCAGCTTGCTGAGCAGCACGGCGGCTTGCAGCGTGTCGAGCCGGCCGTTCATGCCGGTGCGCAACACCTCGTAGCGCGTGGTGCCCTCGCCATGGGTGCGCAGGCTGCGGTACAGCGCGGCACGCTCGGCGCTCTCGGTCAGCAGCGCGCCACCGTCGCCGTAGCCGCCGAGCGGCTTGGACGGGAAAAAGCTGACTGCCGTGGCGTCCGCCGCGCGCCCGAGCCGCGCGCCATGCAGCGACGCCCCGAAGCTCTGGGCACAGTCGTCCAAGGTGAACAGGCCTTCGCGCCAGGCGAGGGCGGACAAAGCCGGCCAGTCGGCGGGCTGGCCGAACAGGTCCACGCCGATCAGCACGCGCGGCCGCAGCTTGCCGCCGGCCCGCACGCTGGCGATGCGGGCGGCAAGATGCGCGGGGTCGATCTGGAAGGTGCGCGGATCGACATCGACGAAGACCGGCGTGGCCCCCAGCACCAGCGGCACCTCGGCGGTCGCGGTGTAGGTGAAGGCGGGCAGGAACACCGCGTCGCCCGGCCCGACGCCCTCGGCCATCAGCGCGATTTGCAGCGCGTCCGTGCCGGACGACACCGAGACGCAATGCGCGGCACCGCAGAACGCCGCGAGATGCTGTTCGAGTTCGGCCACTTCGGGGCCGAGGATGAACTGGCAATGGGCCAGCACCGCGTCGATGCGCGCACGCAGATCCGCGGCAATGCGCGCCTGCTGCGCCTTGAGGTCGAGAAAGGGCACCGGGCGGGCGGAATCCATGCGAACGGTCTCTCAGGGTCAGGCGCGGCTGGCGGCGAGGCTGCCGTCGGCGTTGTGCGCGAATTCCGGCACCATGCGCCCGAGCAGCGCCAGCGCCAAACGGCTCTGCCCGCCCGAGCAGGCGGCGGCGATCTCGTCGATGGCGCGGCCGACGATGGCGGGGTCGGCGGTGCGCGGCGTGGCCATCAGCAGGCCGGGGGTGGCGGTCGGCACCGGCGGCTCGCGGCCGTGGAACAGTTCTTCCATCAGCTTTTCGCCCGGCCGCAGCCCGGTGAAGCGCACATGCACGTCGGTGTCCGGCCGCGGGCCCGCCAGGCGGATCATCTGCCGCGCCAGATCGACGATCTTGACCGGCTGGCCCATGTCCAGGACGAAGATCCCTCCCTCGCGCAGCGCCTCCGGCTGCGCCTCGCCACTGCCGACGACGCTGGCCTGCAACACCAGCCCCACCGCCTCGCGCACCGTCATGAAGTAGCGCTGCATGTCCGGGTGCGTCACCGTCAGCGGCCCGCCGCGCGCAAGCTGGCGCTGGAACAGCGGCACGACCGAGCCGGTGCTGCCGAGCACGTTGCCGAAGCGCACGGTGATGCAGCGCATGCCCCCGCCGCCGCGGCGTGCGGCCATGTCCAGGCCCTGGCAATACATCTCGGCCAGACGCTTGGAAGCCCCCATCACGCTGGTCGGGTTGACCGCCTTGTCGGTGGAGATCAGCACCATCGCGCAGGCGCCGGCGGCGCGCGCCGCGTCGGCGACGACGCGGGTGCCGGCGGCGTTGGTCACCAGCCCCTCGGCGGGGTTGGACTCCACCATCGGCACATGCTTCAGCGCCGCCGCGTGGAACACCAGATCCGGGCGGGTCTCCTCGAAGATGGCGCGGATGCGCGGGGCGTCGCGGATGTCGGCCAGCACCGCCTGGCGCGGCACGCCGGGCAGAATTTCGCCGAGTTCGAGGTCGATCTGCCACAGCGCGTATTCGCCATTGTCGAGCAGCACCAGCACCTCCGGCCCCAGCGCCGCCACCTGCCGCGCCAGTTCGCTGCCGATCGAGCCGCCCGCGCCCGTCACCAGCACGCGCTTGCCCTGCACCAGCCGCGCCATTCCTTCCCGGTCCAGCGGCACCTGGGCACGGTTCAGCAGATCCTCGATCGCCACCGGCTTGAGTTCCAGCCGCTCGCGCCCGCGCCCTTCCGGGTCGAGGGCGGTCAGCCGCGGCGCGCGGGCGACGCGCAGCCCCTCCTGATCGGCCAGCCGCATCAGGTCGGCCAGCACATGGCCCGGCATGTCGGGCTCGGTCACCACCAGCGTCGCCGGCAGGCATTCCTGCGCCCGCAGCCGCGCCAGCACGGCGGGCGCGTCGGCGACATGGCCGAGGATCGGGCAGCCGTGGATGCGCCGGCCAGTCTGCGCCTGACCGAGCGAGAGCAGCCCGATCACGCGATAGGGCGCGTCCCGGTCGCCGGCCAGCGCGCGCAGGAACAGGTCCGCCGGGTCGCCGGCGCCGACCAGCACCACCGGCTGCGTCCCGTCCCCGCCAACCGCGCCTTCCTGCGACAGCCGGTAGAAGATGCGCGGCGCCGCGAGCAGCACCATCAGCGTCAGTCCGTGCACGGCGGGGAATGTGGGGGCCGGCAAGGGCAGGCCGGCACCGTGCAGCGCAAGCGAGAACAGGGCCGCCCCCGTCAGGCTCGCCGCCGTGACACCGAGCAGGTCGCCCGCGCCGGCGAAACGCCAGTACTGCACGGACAGGCGGAACGGCAGCCCGGCCAGCAGCAGCGCCAGCGCGCCCCACAGCACGGTCCAGACCGGCGTCACCGGGTCCACGTCCGGAGCCAGCAGCACGCGCGCCTACCCCACCGCGCTGCCCGCCAAAAGCCCGTCGAGCGCGACGTTGACGGCAATCCGGAAGGTCGAGTGTCGCGTGGCCATCGCCCCCGCTATACCGCAGTGCAGCGCCCGGGTCAGCGTAAATCGCCATGCGCCGGCCGGTTGCAAGCCCATAATGTTCTGCAATCGCGGCGGCGTGGGCTGGGCGAGCGTCGGCCGCCCTTGTAATCACACCGCATGCTCCTGTCCGCTTTCCTGCGTCACCTAGCGTTCTGCGGCGCGCTCGCGCTGGTCTCGGCCATGGTCGTGGCCGCGATGCTGTCCGCCGGCATCATCGACACCCCGAATGCGCGCAAGGCGCATAGCAGGCCAACGCCCAAGGGCGGCGGGGTGGGCGTGGTGGTGGCGTTCATGCTCGGCATCACCGTGCTGTATGGCTATGCCGGCTTTGCCCGGCTGGCCGACGGCTATTTTCGCGGCGTGATCCTGGCCGCGTTCGCCATCGCGGTGGTGGCGTTCCTGGACGACCTGCGCGACTGGCCGTTCACCGTCAAACTGGCCGCGCAGACCCTGGCGGCGCTCGGCGCGGTCAGCACCGGGCTGTATCTGCGCGAAATCAACGTGCCCTATGTCGGCAGCGTTGAGCTTGGCTGGGTGGGCGCGGCGGCCACGCTCGCCTGGATCGTATTCGTCACGAACGCGATGAATTTCATCGACGGGCTGAACGGTCTGGCCGCCGGGACGGCGCTGGTGGCCTGCGCCTTCCTTGCTTTCGTGGCGGCCGGACAGGGCGGCTGGTTCGTTTATTTCGCGGCAATGCTGCTGGCCTCCGGCCTCGTCGGCTTCCTGCCGTTCAATTTCCCGCGCGCGCGCATCTTCATGGGCGATGTCGGCAGCCAGTTCTGCGGCTTCGTGCTCGCCGTGCTGGGCGTCGCCGCCGCCCGGTTCGACGCGGTGGAGATGTCGTTTCTGCTGGTGCCGTGCCTGCTGAGCGGCGTGCTCTACGACGTGGCGTTCACCCTGGTGCGCCGGGCGCTGGCGGGCGAACGGCTGACGCAGGCGCATCGCGGGCATCTGTACCAGGTGGCGCACCGCGCCGGCATGGACGCGCGCTGGGTGGCGGCGGTGCATTGGGGGTTCGCCGCCCTCGGCGGACTGGTCATCATCGCCTTCGTACACGCGCCCTCGCAGGGCAAGGTCTGGCTCCCGCTGCTGCTGTTGCTGCCGCAGATCGCCTGGACCGCCGCCGTGGCGCTACTGGCCCGCCGCGCCGGCCTCGCGCGCTGGTGAGGGCACGGCGGCGAGCAACACGGCCCCGCCGGCCAGCAGCAGCACGATCACGGCCATGCCGGCGCGCTGGCTGGCGAAGGCGGCCGTGGCCAGGCTCAGCGCCAGCGGCCCGAGGAATCCGGTCACGCGGCCGGACAGCGCGAACAGGCCGAAATAGGCGCCCCGCGCGGTCGCCGGCGCCATCCGCGCCATCAGGCTGCGGCTCGCCGCCTGGGCCGGGCCCACGAACAGGCCGACGGCGTGGCCCAGCACCCAGAACGCCGTACGGTCGTGGATCAGCAGCAGCGCGGTGCCGAGGCCGGCGAGCGCCACCAGCGCCACCAGCACCGTCGTCCTGGCGCCGATCCGGTCCTCGACGAAGGCGAAGCCCAGCGCGCCCATGCCGGCCGCGACGTTCAGGCCGATGCCGAAGATCAGCACCTCGGTGGCCGACAGGCCGAACTGCCCGGCGGCATAGATGCCCCCGAACGCGAACAGCGTGGTCAGCCCGTCCATGTAGAGCAGCCGCGCGATCAGGAAGCCGCGCAGCGCGGCATCCGTCCAGGCGGCGCGCAGCACCGCGCGCAGTTCGGACAGACCCTCGCGCACCGCGCGGTGCCAGGGGGCGCGCCGCGCCGCCTCCGGCACGAAGACGCAGACCGGCCAGCCGAACGCCAGCAGCCACCCCCCGGCCAGCAGCGCGGTGGCCCGCACCGGCTCGGCCGCCGCGCGGTCCAGGCCGAAATGCGGCGGATCGGGGAACACCAGCACGACGAGACACAGCGCGAGGCAGGTCAGCCCGCCCGCGTAGCCCGCCCCCCAGGCCAGCATGGACAGCCGGCCGATGCGATGCGGCGGCACCAGCCCCGGGAGCATGGCGTTGTAGAACACGGTCGCAACCTCGAACGCGGTGGTGGCGACCCCCGCGAGCAGCAGCGTCATGAGTGCGTAGCCGGGGCTGGGCCGGGCAAACCACAGCGCCAGCGTGCAGAGCGCCATCACCGCCGAGGCCACCGCCAGGATCACCCGCTGCCGCCCACCGCGATCGGCCACGGCGCCGAGCGGCACCGACAGCAGCGCGATCGCCACCCCCGCCGCCGCCTGCATCCCCGCCCATTGCGAGGCGCCGGTGGCCGGGTCCACCGCGATCTTCTGGGTGAAATACGTGGCAAAGACGAAGGTGGTGACGACGGTGGAAAACGCGCCGTACGCCCAGTCGTACAGCACCCAGGCGGCGATGGCCCGAGCGGGGATGGCCCGGGTGGGAGTGGCTCGGTCCGGCGTCGGCATGCGGTCCCCTTGGCCGCGCTTCACCGCGCGGGCCGTCCGAGGCTATCGTCCGGCGCACCGATGCGCCACCGCACCGCCGGAGAGTTTTGGCATGATTCGTCGCTTGTTGCCCGCCGCCCTGCTCGCGGTCCTGCTGGTCGCCCCGGCCTTGGCCGCCGATGCCTCGTTCACCCTGGTCAACCGGGCGAAGGTCGCCGTGCGCTCATTGTTCGTCACCCCCGCGGGGGATGCCAACTGGGGGCAGAACCGGCTGGCGGGCCGCCCGATCCCGCCCGGCGGCAGCTTCCTGGTAAAGCGGCGCGCCGACGGCAACTGCATCATGGACATCCGCGCCGTGTTCGCGGATGGCCGGACGGAGGAACGCAAGGCCCTGAACACCTGCGAGGTCGATGCCGTGGCGGTCGGCATGGCGGCCGCGCCAGCGGCCACCGGCAAGGAGCCGAACGACCCCTCGGTTCGCCTGGTCAACCGCGGCACCCAGGCGATCCTGGAATTCTACGCGGCCCCGGCCGGCCGGCGCGACTGGGGGGCCAATCGGTTGGAGGCCGGCCCGCTGCCGGCGGCAACCGAGAAGTTGATCCGCATCGCCAGGACCGGCGATTGCCTGTTCGACCTGCGCGTCGTGTTCGCCGACCACACGGCCAAAGAGAAGCGCAACACCGATCTGTGCAAGATCGGCGATCTGCCCATCCCCTAGCCGCGCACGGCGCGGCGGCGGCGCGGCCTCAGGCGCTGGCGGCCTTGCGCGCGGGCGCGATGTCGGCCGTGACCACGGCCTTCTTGCCGGTGGCGGAGGCCGCCTCGGTCATGATGCCGCGCAGGTCGCGCAGAAACGCCGTACCCTTCAGGGTGCGCTGCACCAGCACGCTGCGACGGTCCATCGGGTCCACCTTGCGGCGCGCCAGATCAAGCTCGCCCAGACGGTCGAGCGCCCTGGTGATCGCCGGCTTGGAGACATTCAGGTCGGCCGCGAGGCCGCGAACGGTGTGGGCGCCGTCCTGAAGGTAGCAGGTGAGGAACACGCCGAGCTGCCGGGCAGACAGGTCTGGCCCATCGCGACGCACCAGCGCAACCACGGTGTCGCGCAGAATGCCGACGAGTTGGTCGGCGGAGTGAGAACTGGCCATGATCGATCCTTTCTGAGTCGTCACGGGATAACCCCGCACTGGCGTCCTACTGGCGCCGACCATCCATCCCGATCCGGTTGGACGATTTAACCACGGTTAACTTACGCCATTGCAGAGGTCGCATGGTAATCGAGTTCACGTTACCGGGGTGTTCCGGTTTTCTGTCGTCGCGGCAAGCTTTCGCCCGATGGCCGCGCAGATGGCCCGCAATGCGTGGGCTTCGCCGCCTTCCGGCTTGCCGGGCCGGGCAGTATCGTTCCAGGCGTAGATGTCCAGATGCACCCAAGGCGTGCCGGCGGCGACGAACCGACGAAGGAATAGCGCAGCCGTGATGGCGCCGGCGAAAGATTTGGCTGAAACATTATTCATGTCTGCGACGGAACTGTCCAGCCAGGGATCGTACCCATCCCACAGCGGCAGCCGCCACAGCGGGTCGTGTTCCACCCGCCCCGCTTCGAGCAGCGCCTCGCTCCAGGCATCGTCGTTGCTGAACAGCGGCACCACGTCCGGCCCCAGGGCCACGCGCGCGGCGCCGGTCAGGGTCGCGCAATCGATGAGCAGCGCGGGTTTCGCGTCGGACGCCTCGGCCAGCAGGTCGGCCAGCACCAGCCGCCCCTCGGCGTCGGTGTTGCCCACCTCCACGCTCAAGCCGCGCCGCGTGCGGATGACATCGAGCGGACGCATGGCATGGCCGGAGATGCTGTTCTCGACACAGCCGACGCGAACCAGCAGGCGCAGCGGCAGATCGGCCCGCATCACCGCGCGCGCGATGCCGAGCACCGTGGCCGCGCCGCCCATGTCCTTCTTCATGCGCAGCATGCCGTCCGCCGGCTTGATGTCGTAGCCGCCGCTGTCGAACACCACGCCCTTGCCGCACAGTGCCACCAGCGGGCTGTCGTCGCTCGCCGCGCTGCCGCGCCAGGAGAAGCCGGCCACCACCGGCGGGCGGGCCGAGCCCTGGCCCACCGCCGCCACCGCCGGATAGTCGCGCGCCAGTGCCTCGCCCTCGACCCGGTAGGGGGTTGCACCGTGCCGCGCCGCCAGCGCCAGCGCGGCGTCGGCCAGTTCCGCGGGGCCGAGCAGATTGGCCGGCGTGTTCACCAGATCCCGCACCATCCACATCGCGGCCGCGAGCGACGTGGCACGCGCCGACGCCTGCTCGGCCGCGATCAGTGCCGGCTCGCGCTTGGGTGCCTTGAACGCGCGGAAGCGATAGGCGCCAAGGCAGAAGCCGAGCACGGCGGCGTCGGGGGAAAAATCGCCCGGCTCGCAGCGCCACGCGCCGAGCGGCAGGCGATAGGCCAGTTCGCCGAAGGCGTGCGGCGAACGGTCCTCGCCCAGCCCCAGCACCGCGCCCGCGATCCCGTCCGCGCCGGGCAGCAGCACCAGTTCGTGCGGCTTGGCGGCAAAGCCGGCATCGCGCAGATAAGCCGCCTGCGTGGCCGGCAGCGCCGCGCGCAGCGCCTCCAGCCCGGCCGGGCGCACGGCATACACCGGGCGAGTGGCAGCCCCCGGGGGGGCAAGGGGAAGCTCGGTGTCGTGCATCGTATGCTCTGCTCCGGCCGCGCGATGCGGCGGGGTAACGATCAGATATACGCGGCATCGTGCCGCTGCCAATGCCCGGCAAGCAACGATGCAAGATCTGTCGGATAATTAACGAAACGGCCAGAAGGCGCGGGGCCGCTTCCTTGCCCCGCGCCCCCCTACTCAGCCGCCGTGCCTCAGACGATCGCGCCGGCCAGCGCCGCCTCGATCCGCCGCGCGAAGCCAGCCGGGTCGCGCGGCAGGTCGCCGTCCTGCACGCGGGCCAGATCGAGCAGCATGCCGGCCTGCTCGGCGACCTCGCCGCCGGCCGCCTGCCGCGCGATCAGCGCCGCGATCAATGCGTGGCGCGGATTGATCTCCAGCACCGGCGCCATCTGGAACCCACCCCGGCCGGAGCGGCGCAGCAGGCGCTGCATCTGCAAATCCGGCCCGTGCGCGCCCGGCGCCAGCACCACGGCACTTTCCACCAGTCGATCAGTGGTGCGCACGTCGGACACCGCCTCGCCCAGTGCCGACTTCAGCGCGGCCAGCAGCGCCGCCGCATCCGGCGCGGCGCCCGCGCCTTCCAGCGGGAATTTGGCCAGATCGGCCGCCCCCTGGGTGACGCTGCGGATCTTCTTGCCGTCGAACTCGCCCATCCGCTCCGGCCAGAAGGCGTCGATCGAGTCGGCGAGCAGCAGCACCTCCAGCCCGCGGGCGCGGAAGCCTTCGATCTGCGCCGATGTCGCCAGCGCCTCCGCACTGTCGCCGGCCAGGACATAGATCGTGTCCTGATCCGGCTTCATGCGCTCGACATAAGCCGGCAGCGAGGTCCAGCCCTCGACGGCGGTGGAGTGGAAACGCAGCAGCGGCGCCAGATCCTTGCGGTGATCGGCGTCCTCCCAGATACCTTCCTTCAGGATCGGGCCGAAATTCTCCCAGAACTTCGCGTACTCGGCGTCGTCCTTGGCGCGGGTTTTCAGCTCGGTCAGCACCCGGTTGGTCACCGCCTTGCGGATGCGCGCCAGCACCGGGGTCGATTGCAGCATCTCGCGCGAGACGTTCAGCGGCAGATCCTCGGTATCGACGATGCCGCTGACGAAGCGCAGCCAGGGCGGCAGGATTTCCGCCGTGTCGGTGATGAACATGCGCCGCACATGCAGCCGCACCTTGCTGACGCGCTCGCCCTCCACCGCCTCGAACGGTTTGGCCGAGGGCACGAACAGCAGGGCGTAGAACTCCATCGCCCCTTCCGCCCGCCAGTGCAGCGTGGCCCAGGGGCTGTCGAACATGGCGCCGAGATGGCGGTAGAATTCGGCGTAGTTCGCCTCTGTGGTCTCGGATTTCGGCTTGCGCCACAGCGCCGTGCCCTCGTTCGCCGCGACATCCTTGCCGTCGCGCTCGATCGTGACCGGGATGGTGATGTGGTCGGCCCATTTGCGCACGACCGTCTCAAGCCGGTACGGTTCGAGGTATTCCTCGGCGTCCGCTTTCAGGTGCAGCACGATGTCGCTGCCCGCGCTCGCCCGCGCCGCCGGCGCGATGGAGAAGCTGCCGCGCCCGTCCGAGGCCCAGGTCCATGCCTCCTCGGAGCCCGCGCGGCGCGAGGTGACTTCCACCCGCTCGGCCACCATGAACGCGGAATAGAAACCGACGCCGAACTGGCCGATCAGGCTCGGCCGTTCCTCGGGCCGGGCGTGTTCCAGCGTCTCGCCAAAGGCGCGCGTGCCGGAGCGGGCGATGGTGCCGAGATTGGCGATCATGTCTTCCCGGCTCATGCCGATCCCCTCGTCGGAGATCGAGAGCGTCCGGGCGGGCTTGTCCGGCACGATGCGCACCTTCGCCTCGGCCGAGGGGGCGAGTGCCGGGTGGGTAAGCGCCTCGAACCGGCGCCGGTCCATCGCGTCCGCCGCGTTGGCCACCAGTTCGCGCAGAAAGATTTCCCGCTCCGAGTAGAGCGAATGCACCACAAGGTCGAGCAGCCGCCCCACCTCGGCCCCGAAAGCGTGCTGTTCCGCGTGGTTTTCTGGGGTCGTTTCCGTATCCGTCATCGCCAAGGCCCTCCGTTCCGGCGCGCATATGCAGCCGAACCGCGCGGCTTTCAACGCCGCCAGGCCGCCACGCGCTTGTCCCTTGCATTCCGCACCGCAGCACCCGACCATCTAGGCATGTTGGGATTCGCTCCCCGGGTGAAGGCCGTGCTCGGCCCCACCAACACGGGCAAGACGCATCTGGCGATCGAGCGGCTGCTCGCGCACGCCTCCGGCATCATCGGCTTTCCGCTGCGGCTGCTCGCGCGCGAGAACTACGACCGGATGGTCGCGCGCAAGGGCGCCAAATACGTCGCCCTCATCACCGGCGAGGAAAAGATCGTGCCCCCCGAGGCGCGCTGGTTCGCCTGCACGGTCGAGGCGATGCCGCTCGACCGGCAGGCGGAATTCGTCGCGGTGGACGAAATCCAGCTCTGCGCCGACCCGGACCGCGGCCACATCTTCACCGACCGCCTGCTGCACGCGCGCGGCCTGGTGGAGACGATGTTCCTGGGCGCGGAGACCATCCGCCCGCTGCTCAACCGGCTGGTGCCAGGGGCGGAGATCCAGACCCGCCCGCGCCTGAGCCAACTGCTCCACGCGGGGCCGGCCAAGCTCACCCGGCTGCCGCCGCGCACCGCCGTCGTCGCCTTCAGCGCGGCCGAAGTCTATGCGATTGCGGAACTGATCCGCCGCCGCCGGGGGGGCTGCGCCGTGGTCATGGGCCGGCTCTCGCCGCGCACGCGCAACGCCCAGGTGGCGCTGTATCAGGACAAGGAAGTGGATTTCCTGGTCGCCACCGACGCGATCGGCATGGGGCTGAACATGGATGTGGACCATGTCGCCTTTGCCCGCCTGTCCAAGTTCGACGGCCACCGCCCCCGCCTGCTGCACGCATCGGAAGTGGCGCAGATCGCCGGGCGCGCCGGTCGGGGGATGCGGGACGGCACGTTCGGCACCACCGGGGACTGCCCGCCGCTGGACGAGGATGTGGTCGTCGCCGTCGAGGAGCATAGTTTCGAGCCGCTGGCGCAGTTGTGCTGGCGCAATTCCGACCTGGATTTTTCGAGCGTCGATGCGCTGCTCGACAGTCTCTCCGCGCCGCCGCCGCGTCCCGGCCTCGTGCGCGGCAACGAGGCCACCGACCTGGAAACCCTCGCCGCCCTGGCGCGCGAAGCCGATATCCGTGGCCTCGCGCGCGGGCGGCGGCAGGTGCGGCTGCTGTGGGATGCCTGCCAGATCCCGGATTTTCGCAAGCTCGCCGACGACAGCCACACCAAGCTGTGCGCCCGCGTGTTCGGCCATGTGCTGCGCGACGGCGGCATCCCGACCGACTGGATCGCGGGGCAGATCGCGGCCCTCGCGCGCGGCGACGGGGACATCGACACGCTGATGCAGCGCCTGTCCGGCGTGCGCGTCTGGACCTATATCGCCGCGCGCGCCGACTGGGTGCGCGACGCCGCGCACTGGCAGGGGCGCGCCCGCGAGGTGGAAGACCTGCTCTCGGACGCGCTGCACGAGCGGCTGACCACCCGCTTCGTCGATCGCCGCGCGGCGATGCTGATGCGCCGGCTGGACGCGGGCGAGACGGAGGAATTGTTCTCCGCCGTCACCCGGCGCGGCGAGGTGGTGGTCGAGGGCCATCCGGTCGGGCGCATCGAGGGGTTCGCTTTCGTCCCCGACCCGCTGACCGAC